>JAGOCY010000050.1 GCA_017998495.1 Corallincola sp. | reverse complement strand
TACTGAGCGCTGAAGGACGCAAGGTGCGCGTGGTCTCCATGCCGTCGCCGGAGCGTTTCTCAGCCCATGACGCTGGTTACCGCGAGCAGGTGCTGCCCTCCGGTGTTACTGCCCGCGTTGCCATTGAGGCCGCGCATGCCGACTTCTGGTACAAGTTTGTCGGTTTCGATGGCCGCATCATCGGCATGACCAGCTTTGGCGAATCGGCACCGGCCGGAGCGCTGTTCAAGCAGTTTGGCTTCACCGTCGACAATGTGGTGGCCACCAGCCGGGAGTTGCTCGGCTGACCAGCGGCCAGAAGGCGGACATAGAGTCCGCCTTTTTTATCGCTGGCATGCGAGCCAGGACTTTGGCCATCCTGATGTAAGTCAATTACAGAATTGTTGTCTGAGCGCACAATGAGGCCCGCTGCTGGCGCCAAACCCGCCCCAATGTGGCGGTGCCAGCGCTGACAGGATTTGATCAAATTACGAAATCGGTGCCATCATGCGCCCCATCTGGCGAGTCGCCGGGATGTCACCGAAAGCAGCTATACTACTGGCCCTCAAGCCGAACACCCGGCCCTCGCCATCCTTCAGTGGCGGGGGGCGATCTCTGGAATCTGCAGTTAACGCAACGTGAGGAACCACCATGTCCGTGATCAAGATGACCGACCTGAATCTGGCTGGCAAACGCGTACTGATCCGCGCTGACCTGAACGTGCCGGTCAAGGACGGCAAAGTCACCTCCGACGCCCGTATCAAAGCCACCCTGCCTACTCTGGAACTGGCGCTCAAGGCCGGTGCCAAAGTGATGGTTACCTCGCACCTCGGCCGTCCGACCGAAGGCGAGTACAGCGAAGAAAACTCCCTCAAGCCGGTGGTTGATTACCTCAAGGGCGTGCTGTCGGTGCCGGTACGTCTGGTTCAGGACTACCTCGGCGGCGTCGAAGTCGCTGCCGGTGAACTGGTGGTGCTGGAAAACTGCCGCTTTAACAAAGGCGAAAAGAAGAACAGCGACGAGCTGGCGCAGAAGTATGCCGCCCTCTGTGATGTGTTCGTGATGGATGCCTTTGGTACCGCTCACCGCGCTGAAGGTTCGACTCACGGTGTTGCCAAGTTTGCCCCGGTGGCCTGTGCCGGTCCGCTGCTGGCTGCTGAGCTGGATGCGCTGGGCAAGGCGATGCTCAAGCCTGAGCGTCCTATGGTGGCCATCGTTGGTGGTTCCAAAGTCTCCACCAAGCTGACCGTGCTTGAGTCGCTGTCCAAGATCGCTGACCAGCTGGTGGTCGGTGGCGGTATCGCTAACACCTTTATCGCTGCTGCTGGCCACAACGTCGGCAAGAGCCTGTGCGAGCACGACCTGATCGACACCGCCAAGAAGCTGGCCGCTGAAACCAATATCCCGGTGACTACTGATGTGGTTGTGGGCAAAGAGTTCAGCGAGACCACTGCGGCTGCCATCAAGCAGGTCGCTGATGTGGCCGATGATGACATGATCTTCGACCTCGGCCCGGATTCGGCCAAGGCGCTGGCGGACATCATCATGAACGCCAAGACCATCCTGTGGAACGGTCCGGTGGGCGTGTTCGAGTTCGACCAGTTCGCTAAGGGCACCGAGATCATCGCTAAGGCCATTGCCGAGTCGCCGGCCTTCTCGATCGCCGGTGGTGGTGACACCCTCGCTGCCATCGACAAGTTCGGTATCGCTGACAAGGTCTCCTACATCTCCACCGGTGGTGGCGCCTTCCTCGAGTTTGTTGAAGGCAAGGTACTGCCGGCCGTGGCCATTCTCGAAGAACGCGCCAAGGGCTAAATCCGGGCGCCAAACCGGCTATAATGCCGGCGCGCTTTTGTGGCGGTACTGCTTAGGTGGTACCGCCTTCCGCTTCCAAAGAGCCAAGCCGCCTGGTTCGTTCCGGGTGCACAAAACAGGAACCAACACATGTCGCAGAAAATTTTTGACGTGGTAAAGCCGGGTGTCATCACTGGCGACGACGTCCAGAAAGTCTTTGAAATCGCCAAGGCCAACAGCTTTGCCCTGCCGGCCGTGAACGTGGTCAACACCGACTCGATCAACGCCGTGCTCGAAGCAGCCTCCAAGGCCAAGTCGCCGATCGTGGTGCAGTTCTCCAACGGTGGCGCCAGCTTCTTCGCCGGTAAGGGCCTCAAGCTCGAAGGTCAGCAGTCCGCCATCCTCGGCGCCATCGCTGGTGCCAAGTATGTTCACGCTGTGGCCGAAGCCTATGGCGTGCCGGTGATCCTGCACACCGACCACGCAGCCAAGAAGCTGCTGCCGTGGATCGACGGCCTGCTCGACGCTGGCGAGAAGCACTTTGCTGAAACTGGCAAGCCGCTGTTCAGCTCGCACATGCTCGACCTGTCGGAAGAGTCGCTGGAAGAGAACATCGAGATCTGTGAAAAGTACCTGGCGCGCATGAGCAAGCTGGGCATGACCCTGGAACTCGAACTGGGTTGCACCGGCGGCGAAGAAGACGGCGTCGACAACAGCCATATGGACCAGTCTGCGCTCTACACCCAGCCGGAAGATGTGGCCTACGCCTATGAGCGTCTGGTCAAGATCAGCCCGCGCTTCACCATCGCTGCCAGCTTCGGTAACGTTCACGGCGTCTACAAGCCTGGTAACGTCAAGCTGACCCCGCCGATCCTCGACAACTCGCAGAAATACGTTTCCGAGAAATTCGGCGTGCCGGCCAAGACCCTGAACTTCGTGTTCCACGGTGGTTCCGGTTCGACCCTCGAAGAGATCCGCGAGTCGATCAGCTACGGCGTGATCAAGATGAACATCGACACCGATACCCAGTGGGCCACCTGGGAAGGGATCCTGAACTTCTACAAAGAGAAGGAAGCCTACCTGCAGGGTCAGCTCGGCAACCCGGAAGGCGCCGACAAGCCGAACAAGAAGTTCTACGACCCGCGCGTCTGGCTGCGTAAGGGCCAGGAATCGATGGTCAAGCGTCTGGAACAGGCCCTGTCTGATCTCAACGCGCTGAACACCCTGTAAGGCGTTTTCATGCGTTAACCAGCGCCAGCCTCCGGGCTGGCGCTGCTGTTTGTGCGGGGCGCGTGGTATGCAGCGATGGTGGCGGTAGCCAGCCTTTTGTGACATCAATCTCATTGCTTTGCTATCCTGTCGCCCCTTGATGCCAGCAATGGTGGCTCGCGATCTGTGTGGCCCCGGCGCAGGCCAGGTGTGAGGAGTGATGATGATGAGAGTGATGATGGCGCTGGGCTGTCTGGTTGTGGTGAGCACAGCGGGGGCGGCCCCCCTGAGTGATGACGAGCTGCGTGATCGCGGCTATGACGGCCACATTGAAGCGGGCTTCAACAAAACCAGTGGTAACAGCGACACCCGTGGTTATCTGCTGGGCATCGGGCTGGAGCAGATGTTTGGCGACTGGCGCAACAAGTATGCGCTGGAAAGCAGCTTCAAGAAGGACAGCGGCAATACCTCAGAAGAACGTTATTTCGTCAGCGGTCAGAGCAACCGCAGCTTCACTGAAGTGCACTATGGCTTTGGCCGTTTCTCGTTTGAAGATGATCGTTTCAACGGCCTCGACAATTCGATCACCGGTTCTGGCGGTTTGGGTTATCTGATCTTCGATATGCCGGATTATTACTGGGACGTCGAAGCTGGCCCCGGTTATCGCTATAACCGCGCGCAGGATGAGAAGGGCGAGTGGATCGGTCGTTTTGCCAGCGGCTTCTGGTATGACCTAAGCCCGACCTCGCGCTTTCGCCAGCAGCTGTCGGTGGAAGGCGGCGCCGAGAACATCATCAGCCGTTCCGAAACCTCGCTGACCGCCAGCATTATCGGCGAACTGGCAATGAAGCTGTCATTTGTGGCAACCCACCAGACGGATCCGGCCTTTAACAGTGACGGTAGCCAGAAGAAAAAGCTCGACACCAAGACCATGCTGACGCTGCTCTATGATTTCTGAGCGGCGCTCATAGCAAAACACCGGCCGAGGCCGGTGTTTTTGTCTGGGCGAGCCGTCCTTAGTGGAGGATGCGGCAGCGGATGGTGCCGGCAATTGCCTTGAGCTCAGCCAGCGCCACATCGGCCTGCTCGGAATCGATGTCGATCACCACATAGCCGATGTTTTCGTTGGTTTGCAGGTACTGGGCGGCGATGTTGATCTCCTTGTCCGCGAATGCCCGGTTGATCTCCTTGAGGATCCCCGGACGGTTTTCGTGGATGTGGAGCAGACGCGACCATCTGGCGTGAACCGGCAGCGACACCTCGGGGAAGTTGACGGCGGTCAGGGTCGAACCGTTATCCGAGTACTTGACCAGCTTGCTGGCCACTTCGGCACCGATATTTTCCTGCGCTTCCTGGGTTGAGCCACCCACATGCGGGGTAAGGATGACATTATCGAAACCACGCAGCGGCGATTCGAAGGGGTCATTGTTGGTGGCCGGCTCTACCGGGAACACGTCGATGGCGGCGCCGCCAACCTGACCGGACTTGAGCGCTTCGACCAGGGCGTCGATATCGACCACGGTGCCGCGGGCGTTGTTGAGGAAGATCGCCCCTTTCTTCATCTGGGAGAATTCGGCGGCGCCCATCATATCCTTGGTCGATGGGGTTTCCGGCACATGCAGGCTGACCACATCGGCCGTCTTGAGCAGTTCGCCCATGGTATCGACCTGGGTGGCGTTACCCAGTGGCAGCTTGGTTTCGATATCGAAGAAGATCACACGCATGCCGACCGTCTCGGCCAGCACCGACAGCTGCGAGCCGATATGGCCATAACCCACGATCCCCAGCACCTTGCCGCGTGCTTCAAAGCTGTTGTCCGCGCTTTTCTTCCACACGCCACGGTGGGCAAGGGCATTACGCTCCGGGATGCCGCGCAGCAGCAGCAGGATCTGGCCGAGGGCCAGTTCGGCCACACTGCGGGTGTTGGAGAAGGGGGCGTTGAACACCACGATGCCGCGCTTCTGCGCCGCGACCAGATCGACCTGATTGGTGCCGATGCAGAAGCAGCCGATGCCGATCAGCTTGGGGGCCTTGGCCAGTACCTCTTCGGTCAGCTGGGTGCGTGAACGGATGCCGACGAAATGGGCTTCCTTCAGCTTCTCTTCAAGAGCGGCGCCGTCGAGGGCGCCTTTGACGTAGTCAATGTTGGTGTAGCCGGCCGACTTGAGGGTTTCCACCGCCCGCGGGCTGATCCCTTCCAGCAGCAGGATACGGATCTTGCTTTTATCCAGAGAGAACTTCTGCATCGGTAATGATTCCTTGCTGGTCAATGCGATAACAAAACTCAGGGACGCAGGGTGGTGACCCCGCTGGCAGTGCCAACGAGCGCCAGATCGGCTGCACGGTAGGCAAACAGGCCATTGGTGACCACGCCGACAATGGCGTTGATCTGGCGCTCAAGTTCAGGCGGGTTGACGATGGCGAGGCCATGCACATCGATGATCCAGTTGCCGTTGTCGGTGACCACCCCTTCGCGCCAGGCGGGGTTGCCGCCCAGCTTGACCAGCTGGCGGCCGACATGGCTGCGGGCCATTGGGATCACCTCGACCGGCAGTGGGAACTTGCCGAGCACCGGCACCACTTTGCTCTGGTCGACAATGCAGACAAACTTGCGGGCTACCGCCGCCACGATCTTTTCGCGGGTGAGCGCGGCGCCACCGCCTTTGATCATCTGCAGCCGCTCGTTGATCTCGTCGGCGCCATCTACATAGACGGCGATCTCGTCGACGCTGTTGAGATCAAACACCGGGATGCCGAGTGCTTTGAGCTTGGCGGTGGAGGCTTCGGAACTGGAGACGGCGCCGCGGATATCGTGTTTACGGCTGGCCAGCGCATCGATGAAGTGGTTCACGGTGGACCCGGTACCGACGCCGACAATAGTGCCCTCTTCGACATAGTCGAGGGCAGCCCAGCCGACAGCCTTTTTCAGTTCATCCTGAGTCATGGGGGATTCCGCAGGTTGGGGCGGCAAAAGGGGCACGAATTATAGCCAAGGGCGGCGGCCAAAAGTAGCCCGGCGCAGCGGCTAATTAGCCCTGCTGTCGGCCATTGAGCGGGAAGTGGTAGTGTTGTGACGGTGTCAGGATCTGGGTGAACGGCACATCCCACAGGGCATGAGGTAGCGCATCGACCTGCTGGCAGTCATGAGCGATGCCTATGGGCTGCGGTCGTGACCCCTGGGACTGGTGCCAGCGGGCCAGGGTACGGTCATAGAAACCGCCGCCCATCCCCAGCCGGTTGCCCGCCGTATCAAAGGCCACCAGCGGGCAGAGCAGCAGGTCAAGGTTGGTCAGCGGGGCGACCTCGCGCACATCCAGATGAGGTTCGGGGATGCCGAAGCGGTTGGGGCGCAGCGGGCTGTTGCGGTGATAACCCAGCATCAACAGGTGGCCTGGAGCAAAGGGATGCAATACCGGCAGAAACAGCTGACAGCCGCGGGCCCACAATGCCTGCGCCAGCGGCGCCAGATCCAGTTCGCCATCATTGGCCAGGTACAGGCCGATACGTGTTGCCTGCTGGCATTCGGGCAGCGCCAGCAGGCGCTGACAGAGGGCGAGGCTGGCTGCGTGCTGTTCAGCCGCTGACAGTGCACGGCGGCGGCCGCGGATGAGGCGGCGCCAGTAGGCGCGGTCAGAGCTGTCGGATGGCGATGATTGCTGCATGTGTCGTGGGGGAGGGCCCCGGTGTGCCGCTGCGGATGTTCGCCCTTGAACCCACAGGTTCAAGGTGGGAGACCATGCTGACCTAAGGCTTCTCAGTCGGGCTGAGCTTGCACACTGGCCAGGCGATAGCGTCCCGTTTTTTCAAAAATATCGGCTCAGGGACTAGATCCGCTGGCGCACACACCAGGAAAGGAAAACGTGACGCCCTGAGGATCGGCCAGCGGCCGGCGAATGTCAACCGCACTGCGGTAGAGCGGGGCTGGTGGCAGTGGTAGCATGGGCGCGAAATTCCTGCCGGATGATGGTCATGCCGAAACTCTCTGCCCGTCGCTTTGACGATCTCGAAGCCCTGCTTGATGAACAGCCGCTGGCGGTCTCTGCCGCTGAACTGCACGGGGTGATCAGCGGCATCATCTGTGGTGGCGTCAATCTTGATGGCCGCAGCTATCGGCCGGCACTGATGGCCCTGGTCAATGAAGGGCTCAACCTGAGCGGGGCGCTGGGCGATTTTGTTGATGCCCTCTATCGCGACACCGCAGAGAGCCTGGTCGGCGGCCAGTTCGAGTTCCTGCTGCTGCTGCCAGATGAAGAGGAGAGCCTGAGCGAACGACTGCTAGCGCTGGTGGGCTGGGTCAATGGCTATCTGTCGGGCTTCGGGGTGGTCTGCAAGCAGTTTCAGCAGGCGCCTGAGGAACTGCGAGAAATGATCGGCGATCTGGCTGAGATTGCCCGCGCCAGCGCTGATGGCGATGCCACTGACGCCGATTTTGAAGAGGTGGCGGAGTATGTGCGCATCGTCGCCCTCTCCTGTTTTGCTGAGTTTGCCCGCACCCCGTCCGATGGCAACAACCCCGGTCCGATGCTGCATTGAGTGAGCTGCCCATGATGTTGCCGTTCAGCCTTGACCATTACCGTGAGCGCCGCGCAGCCCTGGCCCAGTTGATGGTGGCCAACAGCGTTGCCCTGTTGCCGGCTAACCCCGAGCAGAGCCGCAGCCGTGATACCGAATTCCCCTTCCGTCAGGATAGCGATCTGCTTTACCTGTGCGGTTTCGCCGAGCCGGAGTCGGCACTGCTGCTGGTCAAGGATGGCGATGGCAGCCATCAGAGTTTTCTGCTGTGCCGCGACAAGGACCCGGTGGCCGAGATCTGGCAGGGGCGACGTTTAGGACCGCTGGCCGCCGTTGAGGTCTTGGGACTGGATGGCGCCTGGAGCTGGAGTGAGCGTAGTGAGCGGCTGCGCGATCTGCTCAATGGACGTGCTGCCGTTTACTATGCCCAAGGCCATCTGAGTGGCAGCGATAGCCTGCTGTTCGACAGTCTGGCGGC
>JAGOCY010000049.1 GCA_017998495.1 Corallincola sp. | reverse complement strand
GCCGCCAGCTCTGCCGGCACCGGGTAGCGTAGCTTGGGCTGGCGCACATGCAGGGCCGTGACTAGCTGCCCCAGCAGATGGGGTTCGATACCGCGCGCCGTCGTTTCAACCTCTGGCAACTCAGGCATGGTTTCAGCTCCCTTTGATCACCGGCGATAGCGCGCGCAGCGCTCCGCGCGGTAACTGGCCCAGGCGACCACCGGCATCGACCAATAGCTGGTCGCCAAAGATCACCAGCCTGACCGTCACTGGCTGCACCGCAGCTTGAGGCCACACCAGCACCACCGTCGATGCGCTCGCCAAGGCTCGCGCTGCCTCACCTGCATCGCTCTGCAGCGGCAACAGCTTCAACTGCTGCCATTGCGCCGCCAGCGCGTGAGCATCAATTGCCTTCGGCTCGGCTGCCCACTGGCCATCACGCAGCTCCAGCAGCCAGTCTGGCCCTTCGATGCGGGCGAGCGGCGCAGAGAACAGCTGCACGCTCAGCAGTTCATCGGCAACAGCCGCTTCACGGGCGCGGCGCTCGGCCAGCATCTGCGGCAGCTGGAAGGCGAACAGCATGGCCAAGCAGATGTAGATGAGGATGTTGTTGAAGGTGCGGCGGGAGAGCGCCATGGATACCCCTTGCTGCCTTAAAAACAAAAAAGCCAGCACGGCGGCTGGCTTTCTCGTCTGGCCCTGCCGCGTGGCAGGTCGATCAATTACTTGATCTTGCCTTCTTTGTACATCACGTACTGACGCACAACCGGGTCAAACTTTTTCTTCTCAAGCTTGTCCGGAGTGGTGCGCTTGTTTTTGGTCGTGGTGTAGAAGTGGCCAGTACCCGCAGAGGAGTTCAGGCGAATCTTCTCACGTACACCTTTCTTGGCCATGAGTTCTCTCCGTTACACTTTTTCGCCACGTGCGCGCAGGTCAGCGAGCACAGTGTCGATACCGTTTTTGTCAATGATGCGCAGACCTTTGGTGGACACGCGCAGGGTCACAAAGCGCTTTTCGCTTTCAACCCAAAAACGGTGCGACTGCAGGTTAGGCAGATAGCGACGCTTGGTCGCGTTATTCGCATGGGAACGATTGTTACCAACCAAGGGGCGCTTGCCGGTAACCTGGCACACTCTCGACATGGGTCTTCTCCAAAAAACGTTCGAGCTCGAGCACAGCGCCATCATGAGGCCGTCGCCTCGGCGCAGAAGGGCGCTTTTTATACAGCAGCTCGTTATCAAAAACAAGGGGGCGGCGTGATCAACTGGCCCCGTTCGGCCATCGACACCGCAATTCCACCGCGCGCCACCACCAGATGATCCAGTACTCTGACCTCAATGAGAGCCAAAGCCCGTTGCAGCTGGGCGGTCAGTTGGCGATCGGCGTTGCTCGGCTCGGCCACACCGGACGGGTGATTGTGACAGAAGATCACTGCCGCCGCATCCTGTTCCAGCGCCTGCTGCACCACCACCCGCGGATGGACACTGGCGCTATCGATGGTGCCGGCAAATAGCCGTTCAAAGCGCAACAACCGGTGCTGGGCATCCAGCCACAGCGCCGCGAACACTTCGCGCCGCTCGGCCGCCAGCTCGGCACACAGGAATTGACGCACCGCCTGCGGGCTATCCATCACCGCACCGCGCTTTAGCGGCTCGGCGAAGTTACGCCGCCCCAGCTCCAGCGCCGCCAGCAACTGGCAGGCTTTGGCGGGGCCAACGCCATGCACGGCCGCCAGCTTGGCCGGGCTGCTGGCCAACAACCGCTGAATAGTGCCGAAGTCGTTGAGCAGACTGGCCGCCAACCGCGTTACCGGCACGCCAGAGACCCCCACCCGCAACAGTATGGCCAGCAACTCAGCGTCACTGAGAGCCATCACCCCGTGTTGCCATAGCCGCTCACGCGGCATCAACAGGTCCGCTTCGTGATTCCGGGCATCCATCACCTTTGTCATCCCTTTCTCCTTGTGCCGTCCTGGCCGTAACTAAACTTAGACGAGATTGAGGGCGAGAGATCGCCCCGGGAGAGTCCTATGTCCGTCTCACCCTCGCCGTCGTCGCTGGAATTACTGACCGAGCTGAATCGCGAGATCAAGTTACGGCGCGAGACCGAAGCAATGCTCACCGCCGTGCTGGCGCAGGTTGGCCAGCAGCGGGGTAGCGCCTTTTTTCAAACCCTGGTCCTGGAGTTGGGGCGCGCGCTCAATGTCGCCTATGTGCTGGTGGGCCGGCTGTCTGACAACCGGCGTGAGGTCAATACAATCGCCGTCTGCGCCCACGGCCAGTTAGCTGACAACATGAGCTACAGCCTGTTTGGCACACCCTGCCAGGAAGTAAGCGACCAAGGGGTGTGCATCCATACACGCCATGTGCAGCAGCTGTTTCCCCTCGACCACCTGCTGGCCGATATGCGGGTCGAGAGTTACCTCGGTGTACCTCTGATCGGGCGTAGCAATACCACACTCGGACTGCTGGTCGCGCTCGATACCAAGCCACTGGACGAGCACAAGCGCTTTCAGTTGCTGTCGCTGTTCTCGGTCTTCGCCCATCGCGCCGCAGCTGAATTCGAGCATCAGCAGCTGCTGGCCTCGCTGGAGCAGCAGGTCCGTGAACGCACCGCGGCCCTTGAGCAGAAAAATCGCCAGCTGGAACAAACTCTGGAGACCCTGGCAGACACCGAGCAAGCGCTGGTACAAACCGAGCGGCTGGCGCTGATCGGCGATCTGGTGGGCGGAGTGGTAGACGAACTGCGGGCACCGCTGACCATGGCCTCGACCGCTTTGAGCTGCCTTGAACTGCAGCAGCAGCGGCTCGCCGGCCATCTCGCGCAGGAGCCCCTCACCCGCAGCCAGTTCGTCAGCCTGCTGGCGGAACATCAGAACTCGCTGGGGCTACTGCACCACAACCTGGCCACCGCCCAAACTATCACTGAGCGCTTCGCCCAGGTCGCGCGCAAACCGCAGCAGGGGCAACGTTCAACGGTAAACCTTGGGCGAATGCTGGAAGACGTTCACCAGAGCTTCAGCCATCAACTCAATCAGCGCGGCCTTGAACTCATGATCAGCATTGATGGCCCACCACAATTTCAAGGCTACCCGAGCCTCATCACCCAAGCGGCGGCGCAGCTGCTGCAGCTGGCCTTGAGCCCCGAACTGGGGGCTCATCCCAACCAGCCGCTGCAACTGGAGGCCCGCAATGATCATCGCACTCTGCAGCTCTGTCTGACCCTGGAGACGCCGCTGGCCACCGCGGCCTGCGCCTTGCTGAACGTTGCCAATGGCACCAAGGGCGAGCGGCAGGGGCCAGCGTTCAGCGCTTATCTGCTGGATCTGACCATGCGCCGGGCAGCAGGCTCGTTTCACTGCCAACCGCTGGGTAGCGCTCAGCTGCAACTCAAGCTGCAGATCCCCCTCGCGGGTTGATGCCGCGACGGTGACAGCCCCCCAGCTGGCTGTGCTAAGGTAAGCGCCCACCCACGTTTGAGCGTGCGCCGTTCATGGCTGGCAATCCCAACATTCTGATCATCATCGGTGGCGGTGTCGCCGCCTACAAGATCCCCGAACTGGTGCGCCGCCTGCGCGACGACGGCGCCGCGGTGCGGGTGATCATGACCGAAGCCGCCACGGCCTTTATCACTCCGATGACCCTGCAGGCAGTCTCTGGTCACCCGGTGGGCACCACGTTGCTCGACCCAGCGGCTGAAGCGGCCATGGGCCATATCGAACTGGGGCGCTGGGCAGACCTCATCATCATCGCCCCGGCCACCGCTGATCTGATCGCCCGCATAGCCCACGGCATTGCCAATGATCTGGCCACCACCGCCCTGCTTGCCAGCAGCGCACCGTTGTTGGTGGCACCAGCCATGAATCAGCAGATGTACCGCGCCGCTGTTACCCAAGACAATCTGGCCCTGCTCGCCAAACGTGGCGCCACCCTGATTGGCCCCGACAGCGGCAGCCAGGCCTGTGGCGACATTGGCCCCGGGCGCATGGTGGAGCCTGCCGCACTGCGCGACGCCGCCCGCCAACTGCTGACCCCTTTGCAGGACTGCCGGGGGCTGAAGCTGGTGATCACCGCCGGCCCCACCCGCGAAGCACTCGACCCGGTGCGCTACATCAGCAACCACAGCTCCGGCAAGATGGGCTATGCCCTGGCTGCGGCCGCCGCTCGCCGCGGCGCCGAGGTGGTGTTGATCAGTGGCCCGGTACAGCTGGCCACCCCCAGCGGGGTTACCCGCATCGATGTAACCACTGCCGTTGAGATGCATGAGGCGGTCCAGCAGCAACTCGACCACTGCGGGCTGTTTATCGGCTGTGCCGCCGTGGCCGATTTCCGACCAGCTTATTACTGCGGCGACAAGATCAAGAAACAGGGCAGCGACGACCGCCTGACGCTGGAGCTTGTCGCCAACCCGGACATCATCGCTGCTGTCGCAGCGCTCCCCGCCCGCCCCTTTGTGGTCGGCTTCGCCGCCGAAACCAGCCATCTGCTTGACCACGCCCGAGCCAAGCGCCAGCGCAAAGGGATGGATCTGATCGTCGCCAACGATGTTGGCGTATCCGGCATCGGTTTCAACAGCGACGACAACGCCGTCGTGCTGTTGGACGATGCAGGCGAAGAGCAGTTGCCGGTGATGCCGAAGGCCACACTGGCCGATCAACTTATCAGCCGCATCCTTGCCCGGATGCCTAACGCCGGAGCCCATTCATGACCCGACTGCAGGTGCGTATCCTCGACCCCCGTATTGGCACTGACTACCCGCTGCCCGCCTACGCCACCCCCGGCTCTGCAGGTATGGATCTGCGCGCCTGCATTGATGGTCCGCTGCAGCTGGCCCCCGGCCAGACCAGTCTGCTGCCCACGGGCATCGCCATCCACATCGCCGATCCCGGTCTGGCGGCGGTGATCCTGCCGCGCTCAGGCCTCGGCCATAAGCACGGCATCGTACTCGGCAATCTGGTTGGCCTGATTGACTCCGACTATCAGGGCCAGCTGATGGTCAGCTGTTGGAACCGAGGCCAGGAGCCGTTCACCGTTCAGCCCGGTGATCGCATCGCCCAGCTGGTGTTGGTGCCAGTGGTACAGGCCGAATTCGCCATCGTCGACAGTTTTGATGAGAGCGAACGCGGCGCCGGTGGTTTTGGCTCATCCGGACACCAGTGAGGTCGCGCCATGCCCCAACGCCGCCGTAACCGCAAAGAGGAGATCCTGCAGGCGCTGGCCGCCATGCTGGAGGGGGCTCCGGGTGAGCGCATCACCACCGCCCGGCTGGCGGCGCAGCTGGGTGTGTCGGAAGCAGCACTCTACCGTCACTTCCCCTCCAAGGCGCGGATGTTTGAAGGGCTGATCGCCTTCATGGAAGAGACGCTGCTAAGCCGCATCAACCGCATCTGTGAAGAGGAGCAGCACACCCTGCCGCGGGTGCGCCAGACACTGCAACTGATCCTGCTGTTTGCCGAGCGCAACCCCGGTTTCTGCCGGTTATTAACTGGCGATGCCCTGCAGGGTGAGCATGAACGGCTGCGAGCGGCCATCGGTGCCCTGTTTGATCGCATCGAAACCGCCCTTAAGCAGATGCTGCGCGAGCATGTGCTGCGCGAGGGGGTGTCGCTGGGCAATGACGAACGGCAGCTGGCCAACCTGATGCTGGCTTATGTCGAGGGGCGCATTGCCCAGTTTGTGCGCAGCGACTTCAAACGGCTGCCCAGCAGCGACTTTGATGTGCAGTGGTCAGCGCTGGCGCGGCTGTTTGGCGCCCGGCTAGTGGCGGTCACTTGAGGATAAAAAAAGGCACGGTTGCTGAACCGTGCCTCAAGGATAAGGTAAACAACCATCCCTAATGAGAACCGTGCTCCCTGCATCAATCCCTGAGCACACCATCCATAGCCAAATCCACTAGCCCATCCCGGGCGGGTCCTGCGTCATCCTGACCGGTCACCCTCCTGGCAACCGCGTTCATCCTTGGGGCGTCCTGCCCGGGCTTCCATGCCCTGCGCTATCCCTGCACCAGACAGCCAACACCCTGTCGAGCTGCCTTACCAACCTCCTGTTGATGTACTCATGCTAGTTCGCAGCCATTTGCAAACAATCCATTAACTCACAGCAGCGCGGCCAGAAAAGCATCGGCGCTTTCGTTATATTCACTAAAAATCAATATCTTAATCAACGCCCTCAGGCTCAGTCGGCTCACTATTTGCCAGTTGGGCTTACAGCATTGTGAGAAATGGCTTACACAGGCGTAAGCCATGGGCAGCCGCCACAAACTTTACCGGCAGTGCATTTTGTTGGCGCAAGCCGCTGAAGCCTGTTGAGTTTCAATCGCAGCAGGCCTATATCTAGGGGACTGCTGTTGAGGGTGATTCATGCTGCCTGCGCTGAGTCTGTTGAAATCCAAGAAGGTGTCCAGCGTACATCGCCATGGCAACATCAGTTTGACCATGGCCACCGAGGGCACCGGACTCTATTCCCTGACCTGGCGCAACATGATGACCGGGGTCAGCACCTCGGTCACCAAACTGGGCGGCACCAAATTTGTGGTGGGCCGTCAGGTGGCGGATCTGGATATCCCCCTCACCGAACATCCACTCGATACCGCCAAGCAGGCCTTTCGCTACTTCTTCGTCAACATCGACGTGTTAGGCAACAGCGACGACCATATCCGCGAATCCTGTGAAGATGCCACCCGCTTTATCCGCCGCATGGAACCGGGGATGGAGAGCATCAAGATCGACAAGCGTGATATCACCATGCGTCGGCGCCTCGGACGGACGGTGCTGGTAGGGCACAGCATTGAACAGACCCGCGAAGCACGGTTACTGGATATTCTGGCCCACAAGCACCGGGTGCTGGTTCAGATCAAAGAGGGCGACAGCTACAGTCTGCTGGAGTTGCCAGCAGACCAGGTGTGGATCGATGATCATTAGGCCGACCCACCCGCCCTCGGGAGTCTGAGCCATGCCGATGCGCAACGTGCGCGCGCCGCGAGCCTTCATCAACTCCCTGTGTCGCCGCACCTTCTGCTTTGTGCTCGCCGGCGGGCGCGGCACCCGGCTGCGCGATCTCACCCGCTTACGGGCCAAACCGGCAACCCCCTTCGGCGGCAAGTACCGCATCATCGATTTTTCGCTGTCTAATGCCTTCAACAGCGGTTTTCAGCGCATCGCCGTGCTCACCCAGTACAACGCACTGGAACTGATCGCCCATGTGCAGCGCACCTGGAGCCGCTACACCGGCGAGCATGGCCAGTGGGTCGGCATTCTGCCCGCCGATCAGCGTGGCGTCTGCGAGTGGTACAAAGGCACTGCCGATGCGGTCTACCGCAACCTCGACACCCTCGCCGCCGCCGACGCCGATCTGCTGTTGGTGCTGGCCGGTGATCATGTCTACCAGATGGACTATCTGCCGATGGTGGAAGCCCATGTCGCTCAACAGGCCGACATCACTGTCGGCTGCGTCAGCGTACCGGCCAACCGCGCCAATCAGTTCGGCATCCTCTGCACCAACAGCGAAGGCCGGGTGACCGCTTTTGCTGAAAAACCCACAGATGTCCGCGATCTGGTGGGCGATGACGGCCGGGTGCTGGCCTCCATGGGCATTTACATCTTCTCGCGGGCGGCGCTCACCGGCCTGCTTGATCGCGATGCCCTTGATGAGCACTCATCCCACGATTTCGGCAGTGACATCCTGCCCGTTGCCCTCACCACCCACCGCGTTCAGGCCTATCGCATTGACCAGCATCAGCCTGCCTACTGGCGCGATGTCGGCACTGTGAGTGCCTACTATCAGGCCAGCATGGACCTGATCGCCGCCAACTCGCCGCTGGATCTCTACAACAGCGACTGGCCAATCTGGAGCTATCAGGAGCACCTGCCGCCGGCCAAGTTGGGGCGCGATCGCGACAACCAGCCCGGCACCGTGGTTGATTCGCTGCTGTCGGGTGGCTGTGTGGTGCAGGGGGCATGCATCGCCCGCAGCGTGCTGTGCAACAACGTGCGGGTGGA
>JAGOCY010000048.1 GCA_017998495.1 Corallincola sp. | reverse complement strand
AACAGTGGGTAAAGGGTGCGCTCACGTACAAACTCGGTATCCAGGGCCACCGCCGAGCGACTGTGCAGCGCTGCCAACGCGGGCGCCAGCCCGGCATCATCGCGCACCGTGGTGATGGTGACGGTAGTACCGTCAGGCAGCACCATGGTGGCTGGCCAATCGTTCATTTAGCCGTCTCCTCGCGCAGTTCGCGCCGCAAAATCTTGCCCACATTGCTTTTGGGCAGCTGGTAGCGGAACTCTACCACCTTGGGCACCTTGTAGGCAGTCAGATGCTTGCGGCAGTGGCGAATCAGTTCTTCATCGGTCAGGCCGCGATCTTTGACCACGACAAACAGCTTGACCGCCTCGCCAGTGGCGCCATTGGGGATCCCCAGCGCGGCGCACTCCAGCACTTTGGGATGCATCATGGCCACATCTTCCACCTCGTTGGGATAGACGTTAAAGCCACTGACCAAAATCATATCCTTCTTACGATCGACGATCTTGAGACTGCCATCGGCGTTGGCCACGGCGATGTCGCCAGTGTAAAACCAGCCATCCCTGAGCACTTCGGCCGTCGCTTCAGGGCGCTGCCAGTAACCAGCCATCACCTGCGGCCCCTTGACCAGCAGCTCGCCTGGCTCGCCAAGCGGCATATCCTCGCCAGCATCATTAACCAGCCGCACCTCGGTAGACGGTGCCGGATAACCGATAGTGCCGCTAAAGCCCGTTGCCGTCAGCGAGGTGACCGCCACCAGTGGCGCACATTCGGTCAGGCCGTAACCCTCCAACAGTGGCTTGCCGGTCACTTTCTGCCAGCGCTCGGCCACCGCCGCCTGCACCGCCATGCCGCCGCCCAGCGACAGCTTCATGCCGGAAAAATCGAGCTGATCAAAGCCCGGGGTATTGAGCAGCGCATTGAACAGGGTGTTGACCCCGGTCAGCCCGGAGAAACGGTATTTCTTGAGTTCGCTGACAAAAGCCGGCAGGTCGCGCGGGTTGGTGATCAGCAGGTTGGCAGCACCGATGCGCATAAAGGTAAGCAGGTTCGCGGTCAGGGCGAAGATGTGATAGAGCGGCAACGGCGTCACCACCATCTCCTTGCCATCGGTCATCACCGGCCGGATCACCGCCAGTACCTGCTCCAGGTTGGCCACCATATTGCGGTGGGTCAGCATCGCCCCTTTGGCCACCCCGGTGGTACCACCGGTGTACTGCAAAAAGGCCAGATCGCTGCCAGCCAGCTGCGGCTTGAGATACTGCAGCTGCTTGCCGCGTGCCAGGGCGCTACTGAGTGAGCGAGCGCCAGGCAGGTAGTACTTGGGCACCAGTTTCTTGATGTACTTGACCACGAAGTTGACCAGTGCGCGCTTGGGCGCCTTCAGCTGATCGCCGAGACGGGTCAGGATCACATGGCGCACCTCGGTGTCATTGACCACCTTCTCCAGGGTATGGGCAAAGTTGGAGATGATGACAATGGCCTTGGCCCCCGAGTCGCGCAGCTGGTGGCGCAACTCACGCGGGGTATAAAGCGGGTTGACGTTTACCACCACCATGCCAGCGCGCAGAATGCCCATCAGCACAATGGGATACTGCAACAGGTTGGGCATCATCACCGCCACCCGGTCGCCGCGCTGCAGATGCAGATCCTGCTGCAGATAAGCGGCAAAGGCCCGCGACAGCTCATCCACGCGGCGATAACTGAGGGTCTCGCCCATGTTGATAAAGGCCGGCTGATCGGCGAAGCGCCGAAACGACTCTTCAAAGATCTCGTTCAACGATGGGTAATGGTCGGCATCAATGGTGTGAGGCACACCCGGGCCATAGTGGTCGAGCCAGATCTTGTCCATGCTGCTTCTCCCGAAGGCCCGACTGCAAACGGGCCTCAATCCTGCGGTCGTTATCGTTATTCATCTATCTGCTGGTCAGAAGTATGGCCGAGCACCGCGGAAACGCCGCCCGACCATGCTATCCAGCGAATTTCAAACGAACGTTTGAAGTAAAAGCGTCGGAATTGTAGCAGCGCCCTCAGCCAGCGTCGCGACCTGGCCCCGGCTGAAAGTCAACCGCTCGACCGCGATCACAGTGGCTGGCAACTACCAGTGACGGCGCCAGTAGGGATCGTAATAAGGGCCGTCATGGCGATGGTGATGCCAATCATCATCACGCCAGCGGTCGCGATGATGGTGGTCGTACTGGCGCCACACCCGATAACTCTCGGCCTGCAACAGCGGCAACTGACGCTTGAAGCCCTGGCCTTCGTCGGTTTCGCTGCCCAACACCCGACCGCGTACCGTCAGTTGTAGCCCGGGGCGCAGTTCATCGCCCCCCTCACCCGCCAGATAAAAGCGGAAACGGCCAATGGAATCAGCCTGATCCACATCCGGCCACTGATCATCGACCAGGGGATAGGCGATCACCTCGACCTTGAGACCCTGCTCAGTGCGGCGGACCGTGGCAATTTCGCCGCCCCAGCGGGCGCTCTTGCCGATGGACGCTTTCGGTGCCGCCTGAGCCTGGGTCAGCGGCACCAGCAGATTGTCATCGTCAATCGCCAGCGCTGGCCCGGCCAGCCCCAGCATAATGGCGAACATCAGCCCCAGCGATCTGGCCATAAGCCCCCCGTCAATGTTCGGCGCTGCTGCCATGTACCACATTATTGCGCAGATAGAGGGGTTCGAGCTGGCTGATATCGCCCGTTTCACCGCGCTGGCGGGCACGCTCGGCCAGCGCCAGCATCGCCCGCGCCTCGGGCAGTTGCGGCGTGTCGAGCAGCGTGGTGGCGCTGGCCAGCAACTGCAACGCCTCGCGATAGATGGTCAGCGCCGAGCCAACCACCGTCAGCGGGCCATCGCCAGACCAGCGCTGCAGCTGCTCGGGCCCGGCAACTCCGGGTTCGCCCACCGCCACCACCTGCTGATCATCCAGCTGCCAGCGGGCGATATAGAGCTCACCCATGCGCGCATCGAGGGCGGTTACCAGAGCGCCGCGCACCCCCTGCTGACGGGCCTGTTCGGCCAGCGCCTCGAGGGTAGAGATGCCGACTACCGGCAGATTGGCGGCGACCGCCAGCCCCATGCCATAGCCAATGCCGATGCGCACTCCGGTAAAACCGCCGGGGCCGCGGCCCACCGCCAGCAAACCAACATCCGCCAGGCTGATGCCGGCAGCGGCCAGCAGTTGATCGACCATCTGCGGTAGTCGCTGACTGTGGCCGCGCGGGCAGATCTCGGCAATGGCCGTGATCTGGCCCTGATGGTCAAGGGCCGCCGAGCACAGCTCGGTGGAGGCGTCGATGGCGAGGATGGTCATGGCGGGGTTCTCTCGTCAGGGACAGGTTCAAGGGTGGGCAGGCTGACCGCCCGCGGGATCTGTTGCAACAGCGCCACAGCTTCGGCCTGCTCACGGCTGCGGCGCATGGGCGGCAAGCTGTGCATGAAGATACGGCCATAGGGGCGGTTGACCAGGCGATTGTCGCACACCATCAGCACCCCGCGATCACTGACATCGCGGATCAGCCGGCCGGCCCCCTGTTTCAAGGTCAGTACCGCCGCTGGCAGCTGAATGACCGCAAAAGGATCGAGGCCGCGCCGCCGGCAGTCTTCAATACGGGCCTGAATCAACGGCTCGTCAGGAGCGGCAAAAGGTAATTTATCGATCACTACACAGCAGAGATCGTCACCGGGAATATCTACCCCC
The DNA here is from genome assembly GCA_017998495.1 of Corallincola sp. Taxonomy (GTDB): domain Bacteria; phylum Pseudomonadota; class Gammaproteobacteria; order Enterobacterales; family Neiellaceae; genus RGIG665. Next base: position 4,416 of record JAGOCY010000048.1, on the reverse strand, counting down.
TCCCAGAAGCTGGCGGTAGCCAGCAGCACCGCCTCGGGGGTGGCGACAAAATCCGCCAGCAGCTGGCGCTTGGGTGCCTCGCCCTGCACCAACAATGGCAACTCACAGCGCTCCAACAGCAGCTGCGCCGCCTCATGCATCATGCGGTAACTGGTAAACAGCAGCAGCGAGCGCCCCCCGGCGGCTTCGATCAACGGCAAGGCAGCGTCAATAAGATGGTGAGCGCGAAACTGCGGCCCCGGTTCGGGCAGGTAGCGCGGTACATAGAGCAGCGCCTGATTGGGGTAATCAAAAGGGCTGTCCAGCGCCAGGGTGGTCGGCTCGCCCAGCCCCAACTGCTGGCTGAAATGGTCGAAGCGGCCATCCACCTGCAGAGTGGCCGAGGTAAAGATCCAGCTGGCCGGCCGCTCACTGATATGACGGCCAAAACGCTCCGCCACATCCAGCGGCGTCAGGTGCAGCATCACATGGCGGCGGCTGGTCTCACACCACAGGCTGACGCCCAGCGCACTGGTCTGTTGCAGCCGTTGCCACAGCTCGCGATGGCCGGCGCTGCGCAGGGCCAGCTGATCGAGCAGTTTGTGGTGGCCGATCTGAGCACGGATCAGGTTATCGAACAGGGTCAAAGCCTCGGCCACCAGTGCGGTGGCGGCGGCGATCTGCGGCTGCTGGCTCAGCTGCCGCCAGTTGCCGCGACTCGGATCGATGGCAAAGGCCAACCGCCAGTCGCGCAGCCGCTGCTCCAGCGCTTCGGCCACCAGCGCCAACTGGCGCTGCTCCTTGAGCTCGGTGCGCACCAGCTGCCGCACCTCTTCGGCCAGCTCCTGTAGCTGACGGCTGGAGAGCGTCTCGCCAAACCAGCTGGCAGCGATCTCCGGCAGCTGGTGAGCCTCATCGAACACCAGCGCATCACACTGCGGGATCAGTTCGCCAAAGCCAGTGTCCTTAAGGGTCAGATCGGCCAAAAACAGATGGTGGTTAACCACCACCAGCTCGGCATCGCGGGCCTTGGCCCGCGCCTTGGCCACAAAGCAGTCGCCAATAAAGGGGCAGTCGCGGCCCAGACAGTTATCGACGGTCGAGGTCACCAGCGGCAGCGCGGCTGAGTCTTCAGCCAGGGCGGTCAGCTCAGCCAGATCACCAGAATCGGTACGTGGCAACCATTGCTGGATGCGGGTCAGTTGATCCAGTAGCTGACGGTCAAGGCGGATGGTGCCGTCAAGGGCGATCTGCAGCCGGTAATGACAGAGGTAGTTGGCGCGTCCCTTGAGCAGGGCGATCTTCACCGGCTTGCCGCTGGCCTTGACGATGCGCGGCAGATCGCGGTGAAACAGCTGCTCCTGCAGCGCCTTGGTGCCGGTGCTGACCAGCGCCCGCACACCGCGCACCAACAGCGGTGCCAGATAGGCGAAGGTCTTGCCGGTGCCGGTGCCCGCTTCCACCACCAGGGTGTGCTGATTGGCGATCGCCGCATCCACGGCACAGGCCATGGTCAGCTGGGCCTGACGTGGCGCGAACCCCGGGATCTGCGTGGCCAGCGGGCCATCGGCAGCAAGAAAGGGATAATCGTCAGCCACTGTGGTTCCGGCTTGAGAACAGGGCTGCGATTGTAGGGGCGCTGGGCGGTGGTCTCAATCAGCGTTTATGGCAGCCGCTGCCCCCAGCAGGCTTCAGGCAAAAGTGTCGATATGGCCATCGGCGTCGCGACCGCTTGGCGCCTGCTCTGCATCCGTTTGCGGCTCGGGCTGCTGCCGCGTCTGCTGTTCGGCCCCGCCACCACCGCCCTCGCCAGGCTTGGGATCAAAAATCGCATCCTCCTGCACCGGCTTCTTCTTGTCCCATTCCTCGTCGATCACAGGGCGCTTGGTGAGTGCCCCCACCGCCGCCAGATCTGCCTGCCCCAACGGCTGCGGCGCCGGAATGCGCGGCAGCAACGGAAAGATCAGGTCCTGATTGGGCATGGTCTCCTCCTTGGTTGCTCTGCTAAGGCTAGTATCGTCCCGCCACCGCCAGACTTGAACGCTTTTCAGCCACCAGCGGCAAGCTTGGCCAGACCAGCGCTGCCTCAACCGTTGCCGCGCTTGCATTTGGCCAGATTTGTCGGTAGCTTCTACGCCGTTTTCGTCACGACAGATTTACGGATTGACCACCATGCTGAGCGCCTTTGCCCACCGTCACCATCATCACCATACCTGATGGGTTAGTCTTCGGGCGAACGCTGCTGGAAGGCTAACGGCAAGTGCCTTCCGGTGGGAGATCCAGCAAATGACCCTCGGAACGCACATGGCGCCGAGGGTTTTTTGTTTTCACCACTTGGGGACGCACCATGCTCGATAACCAACGACTGCGCATTGCCATCCAGAAGAAAGGACGGCTGGCCGACGACTCCCAGGCGCTGCTGAAAAGCTGCGGCATGAAGATCAGCCTGCGCGAAGAGCGACTGATCGCCCACGCCGAAAACATGCCGGTGGATCTGCTGCGGGTGCGTGACGATGACATCCCGGGCCTCATCATGGATGGCGTCTGCGACCTCGGCATCGTTGGTGAAAACGTGCTGGAAGAGGAAGCGCTGAGCCGTGCCCGCGCCGGCCAGCAGGCCGACTACAGCTCGCTGCAGCGCCTCGACTTCGGCAGCTGCCGGCTGTCGATCGCCGTGGCCCGCGATTTTGACTATCGGGGACCGCAGTCACTGGCCGGCAAACGTATCGCCACCACCTACCCCGAGCTGCTGCGTCGCTACCTGACTGACGCCAGCGTCCCCTTTCACACCTGTATCCTCAACGGTTCAGTCGAAGTCGCCCCGCGCGCTGGTCTGGCCGATGCCATCTGCGATCTGGTCTCCACCGGCGCCACCCTGGAAGCCAACGGCCTGCGCGAAGTGGAGGTGATCTTCCGCAGCCAGGCGCGCTTGATCCAGCGTCAGGGCGAACTGGGTAAAGAGAAGCAGCAGCTGGTATCCAGGCTGCTAACCCGTATTCAGGGGGTGATGCAGGCCAAAGAGACCAAGTACATCATGCTCCACGCCCCCAAGGCGCGGCTGGAGGAGGTCTCCGCCCTGCTGCCCGGCGCCGAGCATCCGACCGTGCTGCCGCTGGCTCACGACGACGCCCATGTGGCCATCCATGTGGTCAGTACCGAAAACCTGTTCTGGGAAACCATGGAACAGCTCAAGGCATTGGGTTGCAGTTCGATTCTGGTGCTGCCGATTGAAAAGATGATGGGGTGAAAGCATGCGTACCCTGAACTGGTCCGAGCTTGATAACGCCGCCCGCACAGCGGCCCTGGCCCGCCCGGCACTGGCCGAATCGGCCCAGCTGCAGCAGACGGTCAGCGCCATCATTGCTCAGGTGCGCGCCGAGGGGGATGCGGCGCTTGCCGCCCTCTCCGCCAAGTTTGATCGGCAGCCGCCAGCATCGCTGGCAGTCTCCATCGAGGAGCGCGATGCCGCAGCGGCAAGCCTGACTACCGAGCTGAAAGAGGCGATCGGCAAGGCCTATCGCAATGTCCGCACCTTCCACGCCGCTCAGGTGGGCAAGCCCCTCAAGGTCGAAACCCAGCCCGGCGTCAGCTGCGAACTGGTCAGCCGGCCGCTCGACGCCGTGGGCCTCTATATTCCCGGCGGCAGCGCCCCCCTGCCCTCCACCGTGCTGATGCTCGGCGTGCCGGCCCAGATCGCCGGTTGTGGCCGGGTGGTGCTGGTCTCGCCGCCGCCCATCCACCCCACCATTCTCTATACCGCCAGCCTCTGTGGTATCAGCGAGATCTATCAGGTCGGTGGCGCCCAAGCGATTGCCGCCCTGGCCTTCGGCACCGAGACCATCGCCCCGGTCGACAAAATCTTCGGCCCCGGCAACAGCTATGTCACCGAGGCCAAACGTCAGGTCAGCCAGACCCACGCTGGCGCCGCCATCGACATGCCGGCCGGCCCCTCGGAGGTGATGGTGATCGCCGATGAAGAGGCCAACCCCGATTTCATCGCCGCCGATCTGCTCTCCCAGGCCGAACATGGCGCCGACTCGCAGACGGTGCTGGTGACCCCCAGCAGCGCGCTGGCCGCCGCCGTGACTGTCGCCGTAGCCCAGCAGCTGGAGCAGCTGCCACGCCGCGACATCGCCGCCAAGGCGATGGCCAACAGCGTCACCATCGTCTGCCGCGATCTCGACGAGGCGGTAGCGATCAGCAATGACTACGGCCCTGAGCACCTGATCATCCAGACCCGCAAACCGCGCGCCCTGCTGCCGGCGATCCGCCACGCCGGCTCGGTGTTTTTGGGTGACTGGACGCCGGAATCTGTGGGTGATTACGCCAGCGGCACCAACCATGTGCTGCCCACTTATGGCTATGTGCGCACCTATTCCAGCCTCAACCTCCGTGACTTCCGCAAGCAGTTCACGGTGCAGGAGCTGACCCCGGCCG
>JAGOCY010000047.1 GCA_017998495.1 Corallincola sp. | reverse complement strand
CGCTCCGCTAGTTCGCGGGCCATGACAGCACCCGCGAAGCCGGCGCCGATGATTAGAATTTGCCCTTTCACTCGCCGTCTCCTGAACTGAGTTGGTGAGATCTTAGCGGTAGTCTTACCAATCTTGGATTAAATCTGGTTGGGGAGTTCAGCGGAAGCCGCTAACCTGCTCGCACATTCGCGGCTGTGATGCATAGATTGGGGCTCAACGGTGAAGATATTGGTTGTATTTGGTACCCGGCCGGAAGCGATCAAAATGGCGCCAGTCGTGCTGCAGCTGCGCCGAGATCCCCGCTTTCGTGTTGCCGTGTGCGTGACTGCCCAGCACCGCGAGATGCTTGACCAAGTCTTGGGGCTGTTTTCGATAGTCCCTGAGTACGATCTTGATCTAATGAAGCCTGGGCAGTCGTTGAGTGAGCTGACTGCGCGAGTTTTAACTGATATCGGGCCTGTCTTTGATGACTTTGGCCCCGACTGTGTGCTGGTGCATGGTGACACCTCGACGACGCTTGCGGCAACCCTTGCAGCCTATTACCGCCGGATAGATGTTGGCCATGTTGAAGCAGGGCTGCGTACCGGTAACATTTACTCACCGTGGCCGGAAGAGGTGAACCGTCGGTTTACGGCGCTGATTGCGCGCTATCATTTTGCGCCAACTGAAATCGCCGCTGCAAATCTGCGCGCGGAGGGTATTTCTCCCGAGCAGATTAGGGTGACTGGTAACACCGTGATTGATGCGCTGTTAATGACCAAAGGCTTGCTGGACATGGATTCAGTACAGCGAGATGCGCTGACAAGCCAATTTCCATTTGTCAGCAGTGGTAACCCTCTGGTGCTTATTACCGGGCATCGACGGGAGAATTTTGGCCGGGGTTTTGAGAGTATCTGTTGCGCTATTTCGCAACTGGCAGCGAGATTTGCGCAGGTGCAATTTGTGTATCCTGTGCACCTTAATCCCAATGTACAGGAGCCAGTATGTCGCTTGCTCAGTGGACGTCCTAATATCCATCTCATCGCGCCACAGGATTACTTGCCCTTTGTGTTCTTGATGGATCGTGCCACGTTGATACTGACAGACTCCGGCGGCATTCAGGAAGAGGGGCCGGCACTAGGTCGACCGGTACTGGTGATGCGTGATACGACCGAAAGGCCGGAGGCAATAGCTGCTGGTACTGCCGCTTTGGTCGGCACTGAGACGGATAAGATCGTTGCCACAGTCAGCCAGTTACTAACCGACGACAAATGCTACAGGCGCATGGCAACCGCGGCCAACCCTTATGGCGATGGCTCGGCGTCGAAATTGATTGTTGATTTTCTGGCACAACAGCTACAGGCATAGATATGAAGGTAATCATTCTGCACAAGCGCTTTGTTGCTGATGGGCGCATCATTATTGGCGGCATTGAAACCTATATTCGTAATTTATGCGCGCTGTGTCAGCAGATGGGCTGGCAAGCGGTGGTGGCGCAACCGGCAATAGAGCCGTATGCCATAGTGGTCGAGGGGATCTCTGTTGTTGGGGTTGATTGTGGTAACAGCCGGCACCGCAAGTTGCGTCAAAAGCTAGCCGACTGGGCGCTGACGCAGATAGACCGGCAGCGTGACATCATCATATTTGCTGCAGATTGGTTTTCGGTGGACATTGACTATCCGCGCACTATTCATATCCAGCATGGTATTACCTGGGATATGCCTCGTCCTCGCTCATCGCTGCTACGCTTGTGGTCAGAGGCGCGGGAACAGTTGCGTCATGCGCGTTTATTTGAGAATAGTCATTATAAAGTGTGCGTTGACTACAACTTTCTCAACTGGTATCGCAGTTTGAGATCTGTTGTGGATGAGCAGCGCATTGAGGTTATTCCTAACTTTGCTGACATCGCCGCCGACGTGGATGTAAGCCGCCATAAGCATGACGCCCCGTGCGTGAAGATTCTCTTTGCGCGTCGGTTAGTGGCCATGCGCGGTACGCGGATTATGGCTGGTGCTTGTCACCAGTTGCTTCGCAGTACGCGCCACGTTGTCGAGATCTGTTTTGCTGGCGATGGGCCGGACGAGCAGTGGCTGAAGCAGCAGTTTGCCAGCGATCCCCGGGTTAGCTTCTGTACTTACCATCCCAGTGAAGCTGCAGCGATCCACCAACGATATGACATTGCCGTTGTGCCCTCGCTCGGGTCAGAGGGAACATCGTTGTCGTTGATTGAGGCCATGGCTGCAGGATGCGCGGTGGTTTGCACCAATGTCGGCGGCATGACAAACCTTGTCATTGATGGATTTAACGGGCGCTTGGTCAAGCCAGACCAAGAGGCGCTAAGTATCGCTTTGCAGGAGTTAGTTGAAGACAGCCAGTTGCGCTATCAACTGGCAGTTAACGCTATGGCTGTCGCATCTCAAGGGCTGTCATTGCTACGCTGGCGTCAGCGTTGGCGGCAACTGCTGGAACGTGTATCTGCCGAGCCTCTGGCTGAGGGCTGAGCATGAGGACGCTATTAAAGATCGTGCGGAGTCGTCCGGTAAGTTGTGCCTGCCAGACGCACCAGCTTGCCTTTTCAATAGACCGCAATAGGTACCTGTATTGGGCGCTGTGCGTAGGACGCGGCCGGGAGAGCGCATGACTGGGGCTATTATTCATATGTTCTGGCATGGGCCGCCACTCAGCGATCTGGAGCGCCTATGCATGGCATCTTTTGTATATCACGGGCATGAGCTGCGATTGTATAGCTATGAACCGCTGGAGCGGGTGCCGGCAGGTGTCACAGAGATGGATGCGGCCTCTGTACTACCCGCTAGTGAGATCTTTCTGACTCGCAGAAAAAAGAGCTTGGCTCACTTCGCCGACTATTTTCGCGCAGTTGTCCTACATCGGTATGGTGGCATTTGGGCAGATACCGATGTCGTCTGCCTACAACCGCTAAACTACGCCTCTCCATTTATTCTCGGTTACGAAGATGGAGAGCGGATTAACAATGCGGTGATGGGCCTTCCAGCAGGCCATCAGCTGACCCAAGAGCTCCTGAAAAGTTGGGATAATCCCTGCCGGATATTGCCGTTTGATGATGGGCGCAGCAAGCGGCGAAAATGGCTACGCCGATTGTTGCCAGGAGATCCAAAAACGCGCCTTAAATGGGGAGAATTGGGGCCTGTCGGCGTTACTCAGTGGATCCGATACTGGCAGCTGGAAGATCAGATTCTGCCCTTCTGGCATTTTTATCCGGTTCCTCACAGCCATTGGCGTTCTATCTTTGACGGCTCCTTGGTGGGCAATCTTGAGTTTCTGGGGAATGCCCGCTGTCTGCACCTGTGGAACGAGATGCTGCGGCGCCACGGCATTGATAAAAATCAGCGCTTTGCCCCGGATTCCCTGATCGAGACATTACGCCGGCGCTATCTGCCTGATGATTGCTAAAGCTGCCAGCGTATAAAAAGCATGACGTTGCTGACGGCATAAAATAGGTCAGGACGTTGGCCGCCTTGCTCATCGCTGGCGAGCAGCTTGTCGCGGGCGAGCTTATCGCCATATTGGGCGCTGAGGCCGAAACTGAGTTCAGGCACAGGACTGTGCCATACCCCCTCGACGCCGCCGTAATAACCCAAGGTGGTACTGCCGGTGTCCAGGCTGGCAGCGCCGGCAAACACACCTGCGCTCAATGGCAAGCTGTTAAATCGGTATTGGTAATCCAGCACGCGGGCGGCGAGCAGCCGATCGCCTGCTGCATCTGAGAGCTGCAACCTCATTCCCAAATGGTGCTGGCTGTCGATGGCAAAGGGGCGTAGAAATCCAAGGCCAACGTAATAGCCCGTGCCGTCATCGCTGCTAATGCCATCGTTGCCGTCGGTCAGATTGACCTCAACCTTGCTGGTGGCAAGGCCAAGGTCCGCGGACCACTCTACGGCCTGCACGGGCAGCGTCAAAATCGCCCCCAAAATCCAGAAAAAACGCATGCTTGTTACCACCTTACAAAAAGAGCGAGGCGAGAGACGTCGTCATCCAGTGGTGACCGGCCAGTGCTTAACTCAACTCCGCCGAGATAGTTGCTAAAACCCCGGCTGTAGCGCGCGGACAGTTGCCACCCCTGTTGATAGCTAGCTGTGCTGTTTTCTTCGAAATCCAGTAGTGACAGCCCAAGGCTAACCAACTGGCCAGCAAACAGCTCATGATTAAGCCGGACACTATGGGCCACACCTGGAACATTTTTCACTCCGCTATCGCCGAACCAGTGACCAATTACATGGCCATCATTGGTGAACCCGTCCTGATAGATATGATGCACGTACCAGCTGTTTTGCCACTGGTTGAATTCGTACACCATGTCGATATTTCCGGGCAGCGACGGCAGATGTAGTCCCAGCAAGAGAGCACCATTGCCAAGGCGCCAGTTTTCGCCACCGGAGGTGTCTTCGCCAGCATATTCGCCGTAGACAGCCATGGGCAGCGGCTCAGGCAAGGTCATGCGTACGCTGAATGAGGCGATTTGGTTACCGAACTCCTCATCAGTGCTCAGATCGCCGTAATTATTGTCAGTGCCGACCGGATCAAAGAATGCCTTGAAGACATCCTTGGCCGATTGGCCGCCACGTGCGCCCCCGCCAAACTGCATGGTGCGGTTGAAACCTAAAGACAGCCATTCTAGCGGCCGCACTCCTAAGTGCATGCCCACGACTGAAGGTTTGCCGCTGGTGTAGCCGCCCTGATAGGCAATGCGATCGGAGTGGCTTAGCTGGCCGAGGAACATCTCGTAGTTGAAGCCCCAGCTGGTCAGGGGCACATCGTTGGACAGGGTGACGCTGGGGATGGTGGGCGCCTGGGTGCTCCACAGCATCGCTCCTTCCTGCATCGGCGACAGCCAGTGGGGGCGGTAGCCCACATCCAGACGCATGGCGTCGATACCGGCACTGACATAGCTGCCTTCCGGCTGAATATCGCCCTCGTAGGCCAGGGCGCCAGCGTTGGCGATGAAATAGGGGCTGGGTTGCCAGTAGCCGCTGATGCTGGCGTTGTAATTACTGTCTTCGCTGGCGCCGCGGCCGTTAGCAACGACAACTTCGCTCTCTTTGGTCAGTGCCAGCTCAGCGCTGGCATGGGTAATAGCGAAGCCATCCATGTAGCGATCGAGATAGCGACGTACCCGCTGACAGAGTACGGGGTCCGGGGTACAGCCTTTGTCGAGGGCGCGCATCACAGTGACGGCGCGGATCGGTCGGGTCAGTACCGGCTCATCGGCCAGCACCAGCAGCCGCTCTACCTGCCATTCGATCTCGGGCGATAGCTGCAGTGGCAGATAGGGGCTAAGCCCTTGCAGGGCTGCGGCGGCCGGAAAACCAGCGGTAGCAAGCAGCAGAGTGGGGAGCAGACGGCGATACACGCGGCTCAATCCTTGCGGCGGGCGGCCACGGCCCGGGCGAGGGCGGCGGCGACATGGGGTTGAACGAACTGGCCGACGTCACCACCGTGGATGGCAACCTCCTTGACCAGGGTGGAGGAGATAAAGGAGTTTTCTTCTGACGGGGTGAGGAACACGCTCTCCAGATCCGGTTTGAGCCGCCGGTTCATGTTGGCCAGCTGGAACTCATACTCGAAATCGCTGACCGCGCGCAGGCCGCGGATCAGCACGCTGGCGTTGCAGTCGCGGGCAAAGTCGACCAGCAACCCGGCAAAACCGACCACCTCGACGTTGTCACAGCCGGCGACGGCGGTACGCGCCAGTTCCACCCGCTCGTCGAGGCTGAACATCGGCCGTTTCGACGGACTGGCGGCAACGCCGACAACCACCTGATCAAAGAGGCGGGCGGCGCGACCGATCAGATCGACATGGCCGTTGGTGATCGGGTCGAAGGTGCCGGGATAGATAACGCGAATGGAGCCCATGTCGGTGTCTGCCCTGTTGAAGTCGGTGACGCACCGAAGGGGCGCGGCGCGGTGGCGCTAGTGTGCCACCACCCTTGGGGGGCTGCCAGCCTGTCAGTCGATCAGCTGGCGATAGAGGGCCAGGTAGCGGTCCGTCATGGTGGTGGGGCTGAACTGGGCCAGCGCCTGGCGGGCGGCCGCCACCAGCTGTTGGCGGCGCTCCGGGTCATCGGCCAGCCGGGCAATGGCGGCGGCCAGAGCCGGGCCGTCACCGGCCGGCACCAGGATGCCGCTGCTGCCATGCTCGATCAGATCGGGGATGCCGCCGGCATTGCTGCCGATCACCGGCACGCCGGCCTGCATCGCCTCCAGAATCGACGACCCCAACCCTTCGCTGAGCGACGGGAACAGAAAGAGATCCAGCGCTGCGATGTAGTTGCCAATCTGTGACTGATGGCCAAGCAGGCTGACATTGGGCAGAGCGGCGGCTCGCTGTGCCAGCTCTGCCCGTCGCGGGCCGTCACCCAGGATCAGAAACTGCAGCTGCGGATGGCTGCTGGCCAGCGCCCGGGCGGCAGCCAGGGTGGTGTCATGGCCTTTGTGATGGAGCAGCTTGCCCACCTGACCGACCAGCAGTTTGCCCGGCCAGCGCTGGCGGATAGCGGCCACCTGCTCGGGATCGGCGCTGAAGGTGGAGTAGGTCGAGGGGATGATGGCGGTCTTGACCGGCCCCAGGCACTGGTGGACCACCGCCTTGATGGCGCGGCTGAGGCAGACTACCCGCGCGGCGTGCTGATAGCTCCAGCGGGTGGTGAAGGTCTGGTGCAGCGGATTGTCGACCCGCCGGGTGATCACATAAGGGGTGGCGCGCAGCCGATGCTCGATCGCCGCCCAGTAGACACTGCGACCACAGTGGGCATGGATCAGGTCACAGGGCTCGGGCTGGCGATGGCCGCGCAGATAGTGGCCCAGTTCGCGGATCTCGATGCCGGCGGCGCGGGCGCGTGACGCCAGTTCCCCCCCCCGGTAACATACCAGCCGCTGCTCTACCCCCCGTTCGGCCAAGCCGAGCAGCAGGTTGAGGGTCTGCTGCTCACCGCCGGAAAAGCCGCGGGCCAGATTGACGTGACAGATGCGCATGGTGCTTCCCTTGTGTCGCCGGCGCCGATTATAGCCACAGCTACAGGATCTCCCCCGCATGGCGCTCAAGGTTCTGGCCATCAGCTCCTATAAAGACACCTGGAACAGCGTCCGCCCGGAAGGGGAGATGTTGATCGCCCTGGCCCGCGCCGGGGCCGAGGTGACGGTGATGACTCAGGGTGATGCCGACTACGCCGCCCGTTTCCGCGACGCTGGCCTCGGTCTTATCGATTACCACCCGGCCAAAAAATTCAGCCTGAGCGCCATTCGCCGCATCCGCGCCGAGCTCAAGGCCAGCGCTTTTGACGTCGTCTACTGCTTTAACAACAAGGCGATCGCCTCGACGGTGTGGGCGGCCACCGGCCTGCCGGTCAAGGTGGTCACCTATCGCGGCCAGACCGGCAACATCAGCCGTTGGGATCCGGCCTGCTACCTCACCCATCTCCACCCGCGGGTGGATGGCATCATCTGTGTGGCCAATGCGGTACGCGATGATCTGCGGCCGCAATCGAGGCTGGCTGGCGAGCGCATCGTCACCGTTTACAAGGGCCATGAACCCGAGTGGTACGCCGGCATCGAACCGGCCGATCTGACCCAGCTCGGGGTGCCGGCGGGGGCGCCAGTGGTGGTCTGTGTCGCCAACGCCCGGCCACGCAAAGGGGTGCCGCTGCTGCTCGAGGCCTTCCACAGCCTGCCTGACAACGGCTGGCAGCTGCTGCTGGTGGGTGGCGGCATGGACAGCCCCGAGTTTCGTGCCCTGATCAACGCCGGGCCGGCGGCGGCGCGCATTCATGTGGCCGGTTTTCGCAAGGATGTGCTAAATCTGGTGGCGGCCTGCCGTATCGGCGTGCTGCCCACCATCAAACGCGAGGGGCTGCCGAAAACGGTGATCGAGGCGATGGCGCTGGGGCTGCCGGTGGTGGTGACCACCAGCGGCGGCTCGCAGGAGCTGGTGGTCGATGGTGAGACTGGAGCCGTGGTGGCGGCCGGCGATGCGCCGGCCCTGGCAAAGGCGCTGGCCACCCTGATGGCCGATGAGCCGCGCTGCCGACAGATGGGGGAGGCGGCCCGCCGCCACCTGTTCAGCCAGTTCACCGCCCGCCAGGCCGGCGAGCAGACCCTCGCCTTCTTCAACCGGCTGTGCGGGCGCTGAATCTGGTTCGGCTCAGCGCTGACGGCGCTGCTGCGCCACCC
>JAGOCY010000046.1 GCA_017998495.1 Corallincola sp. | reverse complement strand
TGCGCCTGGAGGGCGCCTTTACCCTGGTAAATGAGCGCAACGAGCAGCTGGTACTGCGCCAGTTCACCATCAGTCGGCCCGCAGGCGCCACCCTCAATGAGCTGGTGCAAGCCCATAGCTTGGCCCTTGCTGATCTGGCCGCCGCCATCGCCCCCTTGCTGCCGCGCGCCTGATTGACGCCAGACCGGACCTGATCTCATGCACCTGTTCGATCGTCTGCTCAAGCCGTTACTGCGGCTGCTGGTCAAACCCACCCCGCTGCCGGCCCAGCCGCTCAGCGCCCACCCTATCGATAGCCAGCAACCGCTGGCCTATGCCGTGCGCTCCAGCAGCCGCGCCGATCTGCTCACCCTGCAGCGCCAGTGCGCCCTGCTCGGCCTGCCCGACCCGCTATCGCCACTGCTGATCAACGGCGAAAGCCTGCCACGCGTTTACTGGCTAACCACGCCTGGTCGCGCTCAGCCACGTCCCGGCGACAGCTGCCGCCCGGCGCTGGCCCGTTTGCTGGCGCTGCATGGCGCCGATCCGCAGCTCAAGCTGCAGCTGATCCCGGCGGCCGTGCTCTGGGGTCGCGATGCACCGCGGGCCAAAGGCTCACTGCTCACCGCCCTGCTGCTGAAAGAGAATCCCGGCCACCTGCGCAAGCTGTGGATGGTGCTGCTGCTGGGCCGCAGCTGCTTTATCCGCTTCAGCCGGCCATTGTCGATCCGGGAACTGACCGATCGCCACGGCAGTTCGGCAACTACCGCCCACACCCTGGAGCGCATTGCCCGCGTCCATTTTCACCGCACCCGGCTGATGGCCACTGGCCCCGATCTGGTCGACCGACGCATGCTGTTCGAGCAGATCCTGCGGGCACCGCTGGTAGAGCGGGCGCTGGCCGATGAGGTGGCGGGGCGCAAGCTGGATGCCGCCGCCGCCCGCAAGCTGGCCTTGGGCTACCTCGACGAGATCGCGGCCAACTACTCCAACCGTCTGATCCGGGTGCTGGATCTGTTTATGAGCTGGCTGTGGAACCGCATCTACCGCGGCATCCATGTCCACCACGCCGAGCCAGTGCGTGAGCTGGCCCAGGCCGGTTATGAGATCGTCTATGTGCCCTGCCATCGCAGCCATATGGACTATCTGCTGCTCTCCTGGGTGCTCTACTACCAGGGGCTGGTGCCGCCGCATATTGCTGCCGGGGTCAACCTCAACTTCTGGCCAGCCGGGCCGATCTTCCGTCGCGGCGGCGCCTTCTTCATGCGCCGCACCTTCAAGGGCAACAAACTCTATTCAACGGTGTTCCGTGAATACCTGGCCCAGCTGTTTGAACGCGGCTATTCGGTGGAGTATTTCACCGAGGGTGGCCGCAGCCGCACTGGCCGGCTGTTGCCACCTAAAACCGGCATGCTGGCCATGACCATGCAGGCATTCCTGCGCGGTGGTATCCACCGACCGCTGGCACTAGTGCCCATCTATCTCGGCTATGAGCATGTGATGGAGATCGGCACCTACATGAAGGAGCTGCGCGGCGCCGCCAAAGAGAAGGAAAACGCCTGGCATGTGTTGGGCGCCGTACGCAAGCTGCGTAACTTTGGCCATGGCTACGTTAATTTCGGCACACCGCTACTGCTGCAGCCATTCCTTAATCAGCACGCGCCTCAATGGCGTGAAGCCGTCGGCCGCGAAGAGGGGTTCAAACCCAGCTGGCTCACCCCCACCGTCAACCTGCTGGCCGAACAGGTGATGACCGAAATCAACAACGCCGCGGCCATGAACGCCATGAATCTGGTGGCCACGGTGCTGCTGGCCACCCCGCAGCATCAACTGTCACGGCCAGCGCTGGAGCGCCAGCTCGGGCTGCTGCTGGCCCTAGGCCGCGGCGCTCCCTACCACCCGGCCGTCACTGTGCCCCAGGAGGCCCCCGCAGCACTGGTCGACCATATTCTGGCGATGGAAAAGATCCACCAGCGCAGCGACGATGCGGGCGCCATCATCCATGCCTCGGCACATGAGTCGCTGCAGCTCAGCTATTACCGCAACAATGTGCTGCATCTGTTTATTGTGCCAGCGGTGATCGCCTGCGCTGTGCAGCGACCGCAGACCCGCCAAGGTCTGATCGAACTGCTGCAGGCGCTCTACCCGTTACTGCAGGGCGAGCTGTTTATGGGGTGGCGCAGCGCTGATGTCGCTAGCCAGGTTGAGGCGATTGTGGCCGTACTGGCGGAGCAGGAATTGGTGCAGCTGGATGGTGAGCAGCTGCTGCCGCCTGAGCACTGTGTTATCGCCCGGGGCGCGCAGGTGCTGCTGTCGCGGGTGGCGCTGGAGACCCTGCTGCGACTGGCGGTGGTCCTCACCCAGCTGCGCCACGCCCCTGACAAGGCGCGCGCCGAGCTGGAGCAGGAAAGTCAGGTGGTGGCCCTGCGCCTGGCTGAGCTGCACGCCATTCACGCTCCCGAGTTTCTTGACCGCAAGGTGTTTGCCGCGCTGATCCAGGCACTGCGCGATGCCGGCTACCTAGATAGCGATGGTCAGAGCAGCGAGCCGCTGCTGTGGCTGCAGCAGCAGGTACTGGAACTGCTGCCGGCCGAGATGGCGACCACTGTGGTGGAAGTCTGCGCCCCGCCCCTCAGCCCAGGCTGAGGGCGGCGGCGATGCCGGCAAACAGCACCAACCCGACCCGATTGTTGGCCAGAAAGGCGTGGAAGCAGGCCTCACGCTGGCCAGCGCGCACCAGCCATTGCTGATGGGCGAAGAGCCCGCCAGCCGCCACCAGCGCCAGCCAGAATGGCCATGCCAGCGCCGCCATCCAGCCGACCACAGATAAGCTGGCGAGCGTTGCCCCCTGCAGCAGTGCTACCGCCAGCCGATCAAAACGGCCAAACAGGCGGGCGGTAGAGCGCACGCCGATGCGCTCATCATCGTCGCGATCGACCATGGCATAGAGGGTGTCATAGGCCACCGTCCACAGCAGATTGGCGGCAAACAGCCACCACGCCAGCAGCGCCACTGCGCCGGTTTCAGCAGCAAAAGCCATGGGAATGGCCCAGCTAAAGGCCGCACCCAACACCAGCTGCGGCAGATGAGTGATGCGCTTCATAAAGGGGTAACAGGCGGCCAGCACCACAGCCACCAGTGACAGGGCGATGGTCAGCCCGTTGCGCGTCAGCACCAACAGCAGCGCCACCAACAGCAGCGCCATAAACAGCCACAGAGCCTGCTTTACCTTGAGTGATCCTGTGGCCAGTGGTCGACCGGCAGTGCGCTGCACATGGCCATCGAAGTTGCGGTCGGCAATGTCATTGATGACGCAACCGGCACTGCGCATCACCAATACCCCGAGGCTGAACACCAGCAGGTTGTCCCACCGGGGCGGACCGCCTGCCGCCAGCCACAGCGCCCATAGCGTTGGCCACAGCAGCAGTAGCGTGCCGATGGGCCGATCCAGCCGCATCAGGCTGATCCAGGGGCGCAGCTGGTTCATGGCCGCTCCTGGTGAGCACCGGGGTAGGCGGCCAGCAGCCACTCGCTGACCAACAGCGACTCGCCCTGCTCATCGACAAACAGTGAACGCCGCCCCCATAGCGTGGCCGGTGCTGACACCAGCAACGGCATGGCGACTGCCGCCGGCAAGGGTTGCAACCGGCGCCGGCGAGCGGCCTGGGCGCCAAACAGCCAGTCGCCCAGCGGCGCGTCACCCAGCTGGCGCAGGCCATTGACCAGCCCGACCGCCGTCAGCGGCGCTACGCTGCGCGCCAGCAACCAGGGCTGGCCATCACCACGCAGGCAGACTTCGCGCACCCAGCCCCGTGCGCTGGCGCCGAGCCACTGCTGCTCATCGGCGCTCAGCTCGCTCTCGCCCTGCCACAGCAGCTCCACCGTCAGTTCACGACACAGCCGCCGCAGACAGGCGGTGATGGAATCGGTGGACACCAGCAACTCGGCAGGCGACGGGGCAGCAGAACTCACAACAACCGCAATATCAGCAAAGAAGTGGCCGCTATGGTAGCAAAGTGTCGTCGCCATCTCGCCCTTCACATTGCGCATGGCTATATAGCCCGTACAATTCAGGGCACTAACCCGCTGCCATCGCTACTCTGGGGGCCTGCGTGATCCGCGCTCTACTGGCCAGTCTGCTGCTGATGTTCGGTTCTGCTGCCAGCCAGGCAGCTGACTACACCTATTTCGACTTTGAACCGGACCTGATCACCAATTACATCAGTGACGGTCCCAACATTGGCTTCGTCCGGCTCACCGTCAGCATCCAGGTGGCCAGTGCCGCCGATCTGGCACTGGTGCAGACCCACGAACCCCTGCTGCGTAGCGCGCTGGTGGAATATATCGGTGAACAACCGGAAAACCGGGTCAAGTCGCTTGAGGGCCGCGAAGAGATCCGCAAAGCCTGCTTTGAACTGGTCAACACCCTGCTGGAGCGGGAAACCAAGCAGAAACGGGCAACGGATCTGCTGTTTACCAAGTATCTCTACCATTGAGCCGTGGCGGCCTGCCGCCCACTCATGCCCCCAGGAGCTTACCCAGGGTGCCTGTTGTTCGCCTGCTGCTGGTCAGCCTCCTGTGCCTCGTAGTCGTTGCTCTGGGGTCAGCCCAGGCCGGCTCAACCAGCAATGATGACGCCCAGATCCAGCAGCTGGCCTGGCTGGCTGAAGGCGCCAGCGAACTCTCAGCCAATGATGCACTGGGGCTCTATCAGCAAGGCCACTTCCAGCCGACCCGGCAGACGACCCTCACCTTTGGCATAGGCGCCCAGCCACACTGGCTGGCCTTGACTCTCCACAACCCGCAATCGCTGCCGCTGCCGCGCCAGCTGGTGATCGGCACCACCTGGCTCGATCAGCTGGTGCTTTATCAGGTGGTGGATGGACAACCCCAGCTGTTGGCCCAGAGTGGCGATCTGGTGGCTGCCGCTGAGACTCTCGCTCCTGCTCTGGGCTATCGCCACCCGCTACTGCTACCCAGCGGTGATTCGCTGCTGCTGCTCAGGGTCGCCACCCCGGATCCCCAGGTGGTCAGTCTGCTGCTGGGCGAGGCGGACCAGCTGGATCGGCTGCAGTTGCTCAAGGCTTATCTCTACGGTCTGCTCTATGGCTTCCTGTTGGCGCTGTGCGGCTACAACCTGATGCTGTGGCTGGGGCTAGGGGAGCGCAGTTATCTCTACTATGTGCTCTATCTGGTCAGCCTGTTGCTGTGCAATGTCGCCTACACCGGCCATGGTCTGATGTGGCTGTGGCCTGGCCAGCCCGAAATTCAGCGCTATGTGATCCTGGCCCTGATGGTCCAGTTCACCGCCTGCGGCCTGCTATTTGCCGGCCGTTTTCTCGAACTGCAGCGACTGCGCCCTCACTGGTTGCGTCCGCTGCGGCTGTTCGCGGGCGCGGCCATCAGCGGTCAGCTACTGCTGATCAGCGGCGGCTACCAATTGGGTGCGGCGCTACTGGCATTTTGGGCGGTAACCCTGTTTTCACTGCTGATGATCCTGCTGGGGCTGAGCATGGCGCGCAGCCACCCCGCCGGCCGCTATTTCCTGCTGGCCACCCTGTTCGGTGGGCTGGGAGCAGGGATCACGGCGCTGACGGTCTGGGGGCTGGTGCCCTACACCCAGCTCGGCTACCACGCCTTTGAGTGGGGGGTGGTGTTTGAGGCGACCCTGCTCGCCCTGGCCCTGGCCCGTCAGGTGCGTCACTACCAGCAACTGTCGGCGCGTTCCAGCCATGAGGCGCGCCACGATGCCCTGACCACCCTGCTCAACCGCCGCGGCTTTCTCGCGGGTGCCCAGCCATTGTGGAGTACCGCCCACCGTCGCCAGCGGCCGCTGAGTCTGATCATGCTGGATCTCGACCACTTCAAGGCGATCAATGATCGCTTCGGCCATGGTGGAGGCGATCAGGCGCTGCAGGCGATTGCCCGCCTGCTCCGGGAGCAAAGCCGCGAGGGAGATCTGGTCGGACGCTGGGGCGGCGAAGAATTTGTGGTCTTGCTGCCAGAGACAAGCTTGGAAGAGGCACTGACCTTGGCCGAACGACTGCGCTCGCTCATCGCGGCGCTGCCTGCCAGCAGCTGTGGCGGCGCCAGCTTGACCGCCAGCCTTGGCGTTGCCGGGCGTCATGCCAACACCAGCCTGGAGCAGCTACTGAACGAGGCGGATCAGCGGCTTTACCAGGCTAAGGCGCAGGGGCGCAACCAAGTCTGTGCGCTGGCCGCTGAAGCCGCTGCCGACCATCAG
The DNA here is from genome assembly GCA_017998495.1 of Corallincola sp. Lineage (GTDB taxonomy): Bacteria > Pseudomonadota > Gammaproteobacteria > Enterobacterales > Neiellaceae > RGIG665. The sequence goes on along the minus strand of JAGOCY010000046.1, from coordinate 2,046 downwards.
AAATAGAGGCGAACCACAGACTCGGCCACACAGGCCGGGCGGCGGCTGCCCTCCACCTCCACCGTGATCTCGTTAACCAGCTCCAGGCCACGCTTGATCGGTACCACGCTGGCCAATCGCGTTCGGGCCCGTACCCGGCTGCCGGCCTTGACCGGATAGGGAAAGCGCACCTGGTTGAGGCCGTAGTTAACTGCCAGTTTGGCAGTCGGGTAGCGCGGCGTCTCCGGGCTGACGCTGTCAGTCAGCACCGGCAGCAGTGCCAGGGTCAGAAAGCCATGGGCAATAGTGGTCTTGAACGGCGACTCAGCCGCAGCCCGCGCCGGATCGGTATGGATCCATTGGTGATCTTCGGTTACCTCGGCAAAACGGTTGATGCGGTCCTGACTGACCTCCAGCCACTCGCCCACATGGATCTCCTCACCGAGATTGGCCAGCAACTCGTCATAGAGCTCTCGCGCCGCTGGCAGCAGTTCGATCTCCTGAGGTTCAGGTTCAACCCGCACGGCCACAGCGGGCACCGCAGGCTCATCAGCCAAGGGCTGCTGCTGATCGCGATTCCAGCCAACCAGCAACTGCACCTGGTTGGCCCGCTGCAGAAATTCACCCCAATAATCGCGCAGCGTCGGCGACAACCAGTCCTTGAGCTGAAACTGGTACTGCGCCGCCAGTTCGTCGCGCTTTTGCTTAATCAGGGTAACGACTTTCATGTCATCTGTTCCCGGGCATCGCCAATGATAAACGCGGCCGATTCTACCCCCCTGTCGCTCCCGGCACCATGCTCCCTTACCATCCCCAGCTACTCAGGGGCAGATGGCAATCCTCTGCGCTGGCGCACACTTTTAGAACAGCGCAACAGAGTCAAGTGACCTGGATCAAGACAGCCTAAACCGACCGCCGATAGGTTTTCACCGTTGGCTGATCGCGACCGCCGCTGTCGGTATCCATATCTGCATCGGCTCTGCCTATGCATGGAGCGTGTTCTCCAAACCCCTGCAGAGCGCCTTTGGCTGGAGCCTGAAAGAGGCCAACCTGTCCTTCGGTCTGGCCATTCTGTTTCTGGGTCTATCGGCTGCGGTCATGGGCCACTTCGTTGAAAAACGCGGCCCGCGCATCTCTGGTATGGTCTCAGCCCTGTGCTGGTGTGGCGGCCTGGCCCTGGCGGGTGTCGGCGCCAAGCTCGGTAACATCTGGCTGCTCTATCTCGGTTACGGGGTGCTCGGCGGTATTGGCTTGGGAACCGGCTATGTCACCCCGGTTTCAACCCTGATGAAGTGGTTTCCTGATCGTCGCGGTCTGGCTACCGGCATGGCGATCATGGGCTTCGGTTTCGCCTCGATGATCGCCGGCCCGCTGATGGCCGAACTGATCATCCTGTTTGGTATCGCTGAAACCTTCTGGATCATGGCCGCCATCTACTTTGTGGTGATGATGGCCTCTGCCCAGTATCTGGAACCCCCAGCCAAAGACTGGGCGCCTGAGGGCTTCCGCGAAATGGTGGCGGCAGGCAAAAAGAAAGCGGCGATCGATCTGATGCCGATGACCGCCAATGAAGCGGTCAAAACCCGCCCCTTCTATGGCTTGTGGGTCATGATGTTCATCAACATCACCTGCGGCATCGCCGTGATCTCGGTGGCCTCGCCTCTGGCCCAGGAGGTGACCGGCATGAGCGCCATCGCCGCCGGCGCCATCGTTGGCCTGATCGGCCTGTTCAACGGTGTTGGCCGCATTGCCTGGGCTTCGGCCTCAGACTGGCTGACCCGGCCCACCACCTACATCATCTTCTTCGCCCTGCAGATCTTCGCCTTTTTTGTACTGCCATCGCTGACCGATGTGCTGATGTTCCAAGTCGTGCTCTACGCCATCATGACCTGCTACGGCGGTGGCTTTGCCACCTTGCCGGCCTACATCGGCGACCTCTTTGGCACCAAACAGGTCAGTGCCATCCACGGCTATGTGCTCACCGCCTGGGCCTTGGCGGGTATGGTGGGTTCCACCGCCGCCTCGATCCTGCGTGATGCCACCGGCAGCTACAGCATGATGATGAAA
>JAGOCY010000045.1 GCA_017998495.1 Corallincola sp. | reverse complement strand
GCCTGCAGCAGCAGATTGAGGCGCACCACCACGTTAGCGCCCACCCGGTCCAGATTGGCCGACAGCTTGCCCACTACCACCAGTGCGCTGACGGTCAAAATAACAATCACCAGCACAAAGAGTGCGCTGAGTAGCAGCTGCTTGCCACGGGCCGACAGGTTGTAGATCCAGTTCATCACTTATCTCGCTATCAAACGGGGTACCCATGAATGTAGCAAGTTGGTGCAGAGACGTTGTGACTTGGCTTGCAACGGCATGACCGGCTTGGCAAAAACAACAAAGCCGCCTGACGGCGGCTTTGAGTTCCAATACGGGCAGTTAGCGACGACGGCGACGCAGCAGACCCAGACCGGCCAGCAAGGCCAGGCCGAAAGCGGCAGGTGCAGGCACTTCGTAAGGGTTATCAAACTGACCCTCGATGGTGTCGTTACCGCAGCTCATCGCCCAGTGGAAGGCGATGTTGTCGGCACCGAGCAGGCTGGTGCCACTCAGATCGAAGGTAAAGCTGATCTTGTCGAGGGCCTTGTTCACCGCCCAGCTGGCATCACTGATCTTGGTGACGCTGGTGCTGCCGGTTTTAACCGCCACTTCCTGCTTGTTACGCCATTCCCAGCCGCTGGCTTTCATAAAGTCATTGGAGAGCAGGGCGTTGCTGCTGTTGGTTGCACCGTTCAACTGATACAGGCCGGCATTGCCACCGGTGCTGCTCCAGCGGTTGTCGAGAGATACCCCGTATTGCCACAGGGTGCCGTTGGTGGCGTTGTCACCGATATGACTCGGCGCCGTACCATAAGGGTTCCAGCTGGTGGCCAGAAACAGATCGCCAAAGCCGATCCCTTTGCCGCTGTAAGCAGCGCTGCTCGAGGTCGGATAGACACCGACATGATCAACAAACTTGGTAAAAATATCGACGGTCAGCACCGAGCCACTGATCGAGGCATCGAGACCGAGAACGTCGAATTTGGCGGTATCGCCGATGACATCACCAGCAGCGCCGCCGGTGTTCTTGCCGCTACCGACATAAGTATCAGAGACCAGATAAGCATTGGCGGATAGCGGGGCCATCACCACTGCGAACGCCAGACCCCAGATTTGCTTGCGCATGACCTACTCCCTTTTACAACTGATTGTGCGCGATTCCACTGAGACCTTCAGCAGAACCCATGCCACAAAATAAAACCAGCGCGATCAGGGGGATGGTGCTGGCTTTTTGCTCAGTCGTAAAGGATCTGGGCAGCCGTTATCACTCTTCGAGGTAGGTGCCCCAGCCGTCGTAGATCACCCCGTGTTTGGCCGCCAGTTCCAACATCTGTTCGGTTTGAGCGTCGAGCAGAGCCAGATCGAGCAGATTCTCGGTGATCACATCGCAGCAGAAGCAGCGCTGGCCACGATCCAGCTCCAGCTCTTCGGCATCGGTGACCTCGAAGCCGAGGTTAAAGGCGGCCACCGCCAGCTTCTCCAGGCGGTCGAAGTTATCGGCGGCAAAGTGGTGTTCGATGATGTGCTCGGCGTCGAGATTGGTGCCATCGGCCGTCAGGGCGGCGACAATTTCGCGGTTCTCGGCCAGCAGTTCGCTGCGGCTCTTGGCGTCATCCAGCATGGTTATCCCCGTCTGATGGTGATGGATTGGTCGAGGCGCGGCGTTAACGGCCGCGCAGCTGCTTCTGTTCAACGCCCAGCTGGTCGTAGCACTGCTGCATCTGATCACGCACCTCGCGCGCCAGCTGGCCCAGATCATCGCCCTCGTTAACGGTGATCGCCGGCAGATACTGGATCAGGATGGTGCCGTTATCCCAGCGGTTAAGACTGGTGTCGGCCATCGGCCCGGTCACCACCGGGATGATCGGCACGCCGGCGCGGGCGGCCAGTTTGAAAGCTCCCAGCTTGAACGGCAGCAGGGTCAGCCCCCGGCTGCGCGTGCCCTCAGGGAACACCCACACGCTCATGTCGCGATCGTGGATCTGGCGTGCGGCATCGCTGATGGTGTCGGCAGCGCGGGCGCGGTTGGCGCGATCGATGAGGATGTTGCCGGTCAGCCAGTACATGATGCCAAACAGCGGAATGGCTACCAGCGAGCGCTTGCCGATGGTGACAGTGCGCGGCGGCACGGCATTGGCGCAGACAAAGAGATCAAAGGTGTTCTGGTGATTGCAGATATAGACCGCATGGCGCGGCAGCTCGGCCAGCGGTGGCCGGCGCACCTGGCTGCGGATCCCCATCAGCGGCAGTACCCAGCCGAACGGGCGGCTGAAGATATAGACCAGATTGGGGTGGCGCGGCCGGAACACGCCCACCACCACACAGGCGGTGAAGTCGAGCAGCAGGGCCACAAACAGCAGCAGGGAGCGAACAGCAGCAAGCATGACGAATACCGGTAATCCAGAGGCGGGCAGTATAAAGGGGAAATGGCGACAGGGTAGCTCCGGCCAGTCGCAAACTGTGTTCCTGGTCAGCCCGCCGCTGCGTTGCCGCCACCAGTCACGCCGCCTATGATGAGGGCCAACTTGGGTTGCAGGGTGTGAATCATGATCATTGTTACCGGCGGCGCGGGCTTTATCGGCGCCAATCTGGTCAAGGCGCTTAATGCGCGGGGCCGCAACGACATCCTGATCGTCGATGATCTGACTGACGGCACCAAGTTCGTCAATCTGGTCGACCTCGACTACGCCGATTACCTCGACAAGGATGACTTTCTGGCCCGCCTCAAGGCCGGCGAGGAGTTCGGGCCGATCGAGGCGGTGTTCCATCAGGGGGCCTGCTCCACCACCACCGAGTGGGATGGCAAGTTCATGATGGCCACCAACTATGAGTACTCCAAGGTGCTGCTGCACTACTGCCTGCAGCGTTTTATCCCCTTCATCTACGCCTCATCGGCCGCCACCTACGGCACGACTGACCAGTTCCGCGAAGAGCCGGCCTGCGAAGGGCCGCTGAATGTCTACGGCTACTCCAAGCTGCAGTTCGACAACTATGTCCGTCGCCTGCTGCCCAAGGCCCGCTCACAGGTGGTCGGGCTGCGCTACTTCAATGTCTATGGCCCGCGCGAGCAGCACAAAGGATCGATGGCCTCGGTCGCATTTCACCTCAACAACCAGATGAAGCACGGCGAGAATCCCAAGTTGTTTGCCGGCTGTGATGGCTTTGCCGACGGCGGCCAACTGCGCGATTTCATCCATGTGGACGACGTGTGCAAGGTCAACCTGTGGTTCTGGGACCATGCCGATAACAGCGGCATCTTCAACTGCGGCACCGGCCGCGCCGAGCCGTTCCAAGCGGTGGCCGAGGCGGTGATCCGCCACCATGGCCGTGGTCAGGTGGAGTATGTGCCCTTCCCCGACCACCTCAAAGGGCGTTACCAGAGCTTCACACAAGCCGATATGAGCCGGCTGCGGGCGGCAGGCTATGACCAGCCGTTCATGGATGTGGCCACTGGCGTGGCTGCCTACCTGGCCTGGCTCAACCGCTAACGACGCGTTCAGACCTGGCGCAGCACGCTGGGCAGCAGCCCTGTCCAGCGTTTGCACGAGCGGCGGAAATTGTGGCCGTCGCTATAGCCCAGTTCGCGCGCCAGCTGCTCGTTGGAACAGGGGCTGGTGGCCAGCCGGTGTAACGCCAGCTGCTTGCGCAACTCATCCCCCAACTGCTGATAACTGGTGCCCTGACGCTGCAGGCAGCGTTTAAGGGTGGCGGTGCTGACCCCGGCGGCGGCCGCACAGTGGTCGATGGTCAGATTCTGGCGCAGATGACGACGCTGCCAGCGCCACGTCCACTCCAGCAGGCCCACACCCCGAGGCCCCTCACGCCACAGCTGGCGGCAGTGAGCCAGCTGCTGCTGATAGTCGCCGTCACCATAGCCGGGCCAGCGCTGCTGCAACTGCTGGCGGGCCACACTCAGGCCAGTGCACGACGCTCCAAAGCTCAGCTGGCGACCCAGATGTTGCTGATGCTGGGCCAGCTGGCGGGGGGCGTCATAACTCAGCTGGAACTGCAACTGTGGCGGCTGGCCCAACCCCTGACGGATCAAGGCCGCCAGTGCGGTAAGCAGGCTCTGCTGGATAAACAGCGCCTCATCCCCCAGCTTCACCACCGGCAACAGCTGCAGGTGGATGCGCTCGGCCGACCACTGCACCAGTACCGTCATCAGCGGCTGCCACAGTGCCCGCAGGCGACCGAGGTTGACCAGCGCCCGGCGCAGGTCGGGCGAGGCACGCAGCAGCTCGGCCAGCGGCCCACCGTGGGCGCCAATCAGCCGATGGCCAAGCAGAAAGGGCAGATCATCCCCCTGGGCATAGCGGCGGGCATTGGCCACCAGCCGCAGCAGCTGATCGGCGCTGATGCAGTGGCCCGGCTGACGCAGATCCTGGTCAAAAATACCGGTGCCGCGCAGCAGCAGCGGGCGTGGGGCGCCGCGCCGTTCGGCCAGCTCGATCAGCAATCGCGGCAGCAGTGCCAGCGGCACCACCTTGTCCTGGCTATCGAACCACAGGCGCAGGCTCATCAGCCGGCCTTGCGTGCGGCCCAGCGCTGCCGTTGGCGGCGCTCGTCGAGCAGACGCTGGCCACGCTGCAGTAGCGAGGCGGCGCTGTCGTTATCGGCGCTGACCGCCACCACCGTCGACGCCAGCGGCTGACGCCCCAGCAGGGCAATCTGCTGGGTCAAATGCAGGGCCAGCGCCTCGGCCTCGGCCGCCGTGGTGGTCGGTAGCAGCGCCACGAAGCGATCACCGGCATAACGGCAAAGCAGATCGTCAGCCCGCAGCTGGGCCAGCAAACATTCGCTAACCTCGCGTAGCAGTCGGTCGCCGGCGGCATCACCATGACGACGGTTGTAGCCGGCAAAATCATCCAGATCGATCACCAGCAGCGCCAGCGGCGCCTGCCGCGCCTGATGCAACCGCAGCTCCCGCTGTAGCAGCGGCAGCAGGTAATCGGCGCTGTAGAGCTTGGTCAGATAATCCACCAGCCGATGCTCGCGGAAGAAGCGCTCCCGCCGTTTGAGCTGGGCATTCACGGTGCGCTGCTCGCGATGCCAGCCGAGTAGCCCCAGGGTCAGCAGCACCATACCGATAGGCGCCGGGATCGACTCCAGCGAGCCAACCCAGTGGCCGCCGCCACCAAAGGCGAAAAACTCATCGCAGAGGTCCAGCCAGGTGGCGGCAAAATAGGCGGTGCCGCCGGCATACAGCAGGTTGGTTACCCGGCCAGCCGGGCGGCTGGCCAGCACCAGCCAGATCCAGACAAAGGCCATGGCCGCCACTGCCCCTTCCCCAGCCACATCCAGCCAGCTAATCGCCGACCACAACTTCAGTTCGCCGCCCACGGCCACCAGCAGTGACAGCAGCAACATGGCCATCAACGCCAGCAGCAGGCGCAGACGGTGATAACGGGGGATTCGCATCGCCAGCCGCTCCACAACAGCTCGGTAATGGCCGCAGCCTGCGCGGAGCAGATGACAGGGTGGTGACAACCCCCCTGCCCTCGTGAGCCGAAATGACCCGGGTCATTGCAGCTCAGGCCGCTCGGCCCCGGTAACCGGATTGTCATCAAGGGTGCCGAGCATGAGCCCACACCGCCCGTGCTGGGCCCTGTTGTCGTTCACCCTGATGCTGTCGAGGAATGCCATGAAGCCTTTGCGTCGCCGCCCCCTGGCGCTATTGATCCCGGCCCTGCTGGCCACCCCCGCCCTGCTGCTCACCACCGCCGCGTTGGCCGATGGCCGCCTGGAAGGCCAGGTCAGCGACCGCAGTGGCGTTCATCTGGCTGGTGCTGAAGTGCGCCTGAGTAACGGCTTGAGCCGCACCACCGGCAGTGATGGCCGTTTCGATTTTGGCCTGCTGCCCGCCGGCAGCTACACCCTGACGGTGCGCTATCTGGGCGCCAGCGAACAGCAGCAACAGGTAGAGCTGGCCGATGACCAGCGCTTCAACGCCGAGCTGGTGCTGACCAGTGATAGCCGGGTCGAGCACATTCTGGTGGTCGGTCAGGCCGGGGCCACCAGCGCCGCCCTTAACCAGCAGAAAAACGCCGACAATATCGCCACCATCGCCGCCAGTGATGCCATCGGCCAATTCGCCGATAACACCGCCGGTGAGTCACTGCAGCGGCTGGCTGGCATCTCCATCGAGCGCGATCAGGGCGAAGGCCGCTACGTGCGGGTGCGCGGCCTGGCCCCGGATCTCAACGCCGTCAGCTATTCCGGCACCCGCCTGCCAGCGCCTGAGGCGGACCGCCGCGCCGTCTCCCTCGACTCCATCCCCTCCGACCTGCTTGAGTCGCTGACCGTCACCAAGACCCTGACCCCGGACATGGATGGTGACTCGCTCGGCGGCGCGGTGGAGATCAAGAGCCTGTCAGCCTTTGATCGCGACGGCGAGTATTACAACCTGAGTGCCGAAGGCAGCTACAACCAGCTGGATGAGAGCTACAGCCCCAAGCTGGCAGCCACCTGGAGCGACACCTTCGATGTGGGCGACAACGTCGAAGCACTGGGCGTTGCCATTGCCACCAGCTGGTATGAGCGCGACTTCGCCACCGACAACGCCGAGACCGGTGGCGACTGGGATCTGGATGACAACCGCCTCGAAGGGTTCGAGAACCGCGACTACCAGATCACCCGTGAACGCCTTGGCCTGGCTGCCAACATTGATTACCGCCCAAGCGACGACAACCAGTGGTTCCTGCGCACCCTTTACAGCCGCTATCGCGATGACGAAGTGCGCAACGCCCTGGTCACCAGCTTTGAAGATGGCCAGCAGAGTGGCGACAACGGCGCCGCCGACGTGGCTCGTGAACTCAAGGCGCGCGAGGAGGAGCAGCAGATCGGCGCCATCATCATCGGCGGCGAACAGCGCTTCGACCGCTGGCAGCTGAACTGGCAGGGCGGTTACAGCGAAGCCCGTGAACAGACGCCATTCAGCATCGCCGGCGGGGTGTTTGAGCAGGCGTTTGACGACGGCATCGGCTATCGCGATAACCGCAAGCCGGTCGTCTTCGGCCCTGAAGCCCTCTATCTGGCTGATGGCTACGAGCTGGATGAAGTGGAGATGAGCGATAGCAAGGCTCACGATCAGGAGACCCACGCCAAGATCGACCTGCTGCGCGAGCTGGATCTGGGCGGTCAGGATGCCCAGATCAAGTTTGGCGCCAAGAGCAGCCGGCGCAGCAAGGAAGCGCGCGAGGATATCTGGGTCTACGAAGACTTCGGCGACTACGGCATCGACGATGACGCTCTGAGCCTGAGCGGTTACCAGAGTGGCGCCGTCGACTATGGCTTCGGCCGTTTCGGGCCGGGGATCAGCGATGGCGCTCTGCTTAGCCTGGTTAACAGCCTGCCGCGGGAGGAGTTTATCGATGAGGTGGAATCGGCCATTAACGACTACGACATCGATGAAGATATCGATGCTGGCTACCTGATGGGCCGCACCGAGTTTGGCAGCTGGCGGCTGGTCGGCGGCGCCCGTTACGAGCACACCAGCACCCGCAGCCAGGGCAGCGCCTATGACGCGGTCAGCGACAGTTTCACCAGCCGCAACAGCGACCGCAGCTATGGCAACTGGCTGCCCTCGGCCCACCTGCGTTATGCCTTCAGTGACAAACTGATCGGCCGCGCCGCCTGGAGCAACACCCTGGTACGCCCCAGCTTCGCCCAGATCGCGCCGGGCATGCTGCTCGATGAGGACGATGGCGATCTGGAAGCGGCCTTTGGTAACCCGGAGCTGGAGCCGATCACCGCGGCTAACTATGACCTCGGCATCGAGTACTACGGCGGCGGCATCGGCGTCATGTCAGCCATGGTGTTTTACAAACAGATTGATGACTTCATCTACGCCACCGATCTGGCCGGCAGCGGCGCCTGGGCTGACTACAAACATGCTGAAACCTACGCCAACGGTGACGACGCCAAGGTCAGCGGTCTGGAGCTGAGCTACGTCAAGAGCTTCAGCGAACTGCCCGCCCCCTTCGACGGCCTGCTGCTCTCCGCCAACGCCACCTTCACCGATTCGGAAGCCACCATCGACTGGTATGACGAGGGCGAACGGATGAGTCGCGGTATCAGCCTGCCCAGCCAGTCAGACCGGAGTGCCAACCTGGCCATCGGCTACGAAACCGAGCGCCTCAGCCTGCGCCTGTCAGCCGCCTATCAGTCCGGCTATCTGCTGGAGATCGGCGAACTGGATGACGCTCGCTACGATGTGCATGAGGACGACCATCTGCAGTACGACCTGATCGGCAAGTGGTTTGTCAGCGAGGAGGTGCAGCTCTACATGAAGGGGCTGAACCTGAGCGACGAGCCCTACTAC
>JAGOCY010000044.1 GCA_017998495.1 Corallincola sp. | reverse complement strand
GCATGAGGGTCGTATCGCCGAGATGCGTACCGGTGAAGGTAAAACCCTGACGGCAACCCTGGCGGCCTACTTGAATGCGCTCGGTGGCCAGGGGGTGCATGTCATCACCGTTAACGATTATCTGGCCCGCCGCGACGCCGACTGGAGCCGGCCGCTGTTTGAGTTCCTTGGTCTGAGCGTGGGCTGCAACCTGCCGCAGATGCAGCCTGCCGATAAAAAAGCCGCTTATGCTGCCGACATCACTTACGGCACCAACAACGAATTCGGCTTTGATTACCTGCGTGACAACATGGCCTACCGCCCGGAAGATCGGGTGCAACGCGGCCACGCCTTTGCCATTGTCGATGAAGTCGACTCGATCCTGATCGATGAAGCCCGTACTCCACTGATCATCTCCGGTCAGGCAGAGGATACCTCCGAGGTCTATCGCCGCATCAATGCCCTGATCCCACTGCTGACCAAGGCCTCGCGCGAGGACAAGGAAGAGCAGGCGGCCGACGGCGACTTCAACGTCGACGAGAAGAGCAAGCAGGTCCATCTGACCGAGCAGGGGCTGGAGCGGGTCGAGAATATCCTGGTCGAGCGCGGCATTCTGCGCGAGGGCGACAGCCTCTATTCGCCGGCTAACATCAGCCTGATGCACACCATCAATGCCGCCTTGCGTGCCCACCTGCTGTTCCACCGCGATGTCGATTACATCGTGCAGGAGGGTGAGATCGTCATCGTTGACGAACACACCGGCCGCACCATGCCGGGTCGTCGCTGGTCCGAGGGGCTGCACCAGGCGGTGGAAGCCAAGGAAGGGGTGAAGATCCAGAACGAGAACCAGACGCTGGCCTCGATCACCTTCCAGAACTATTTCCGTATCTACGGCAAGCTGGCCGGCATGACCGGCACCGCCGACACTGAAGCCTTTGAGTTCCAGCACATCTACGGGCTGGATACCGTTGTGATCCCGACCAACCGGCCAATGATCCGCAAGGATCACGCTGATGTGGTCTATCTCACCGCCAAGGAAAAGTTCGACGCCCTCGCCAAAGAGATCGAAGCCTGCCACAAGGCGGGTCAGCCGGTGCTGGTGGGCACCATCTCCATCGAGATCTCCGAGCATCTGTCGCAGGTGCTGACCAAGGCCAAGGTGCCGCACCAGGTGCTGAACGCCAAATTCCACGCCAAAGAGGCCGAGATTGTGGCTCAGGCCGGGCGCCCGGGGGCGGTGACCATCGCCACTAACATGGCCGGCCGTGGTACCGACATCGTGCTAGGCGGCAACTGGCAGGCTGAACTGGCCGGTATGGACAACCCGAGTGAGGCCCAGGTGGCCAAGGCCCGTGCCGAGTGGCAGCAACGCCATGATGCGGTGCTGGCCGCCGGTGGCCTGCACATTATTGGCACTGAGCGCCACGAATCACGGCGTATCGACAACCAGCTGCGTGGCCGTTCTGGCCGTCAGGGTGACCCGGGTTCGTCGCGCTTCTACCTGTCGCTTGAAGATACCCTGATGCGCATCTTTGCCTCGGACCGCATGGCCGGCATGATGCGTCGCCTGGGGATGAAGGATGGCGAGGCGATTGAACACAAGTTGGTGACCCGCGCCATTGAGAATGCCCAGCGCAAGGTAGAGCAGCGTAACTTCGAGATCCGCAAGCAGTTGCTGGAGTTCGACGACGTTGCCAACGAGCAGCGCAAGGTGATCTACCAGCAGCGCAACGAGCTGCTGGATGAAGGCGACATCAGCGACACCATCGATGCCATCCGCGAGGATGTGGTCAACAGCGTTGTCGATGAGTACGTGCCGCGCCAGTCGCTGGAAGAGCAGTGGGATGTGGCCGGGCTGCAGGAGCGGCTGAAAGCCGATTTCGCGGTCGAACTGCCGCTGGTGCAGCGGATGGCTGAGGACAAGGGTTTCGATGAGCTGAAGCTGCGTGAGCTGGTGGTGGGGGCCTTGACCGCCGCCTATCGCCATAAAGAGGAGATGGTGGGTACTCCGGTGCTACGCCACTTCGAGAAAGCGGTGATGCTGCAGAGTCTGGATCAGCACTGGAAAGATCATCTGGCCAGCATGGACCATCTGCGTCAGGGGATTCACCTGCGCGGCTATGCCCAGAAGAACCCCAAGCAGGAATACAAGCGCGAGGCCTTTGAGCTGTTTGCGCGCATGCTGGAACATCTGAAGCTGGATGTGACCACAGTGCTGGCCCGGGTGCGGGTGCGTGAGCAGTCTGAAGTGGAAGCCATTGAAGCCGAACAGCGGCGCAAGGCGGAAGCCGAAGCCAAGCGCATGCAGTTCACCCACGCCCAAGCCGAGCAGGAAGGCGGGGTGGCGGACAGCGACGGTCTGGCGACCGCTCAGGCGCCGGTGGTGCGTGAGGGGCCAAAAGTCGGGCGTAATGACCCCTGCCCCTGTGGCAGTGGCAAGAAATACAAGCAGTGCCACGGTCGTCTGCAGTAAGCCGATGACCGCCGGCGTGGACATCGTAATCGCCCTGCTGCGTGATGCCGCAGGGCGTTTTTATATCCAGCGGCGAGCGGCTGCCAGCCATCAGGGCAATCGCTGGGAGTTTCCCGGCGGCAAGTGCGAGCCCGGCGAAAGCCTGGAGCAGGCGCTCAGTCGTGAACTGCAGGAGGAGTGCGGCATCACTGCGGTTGACCCCTGGCCGTGGCGTCAGCTGGAGCACGATTACGGTGATCGCCAGCTGCGGCTGCACCTCTATCTGGTGCGCCAGTGGCAGGGGGAGGTGGGCTCTTGTGAGGGGCTGGCGTGGCGCTGGGCAACCCTAAGTGAGCTGGACCAGCTCGACTGGCCGGCGGCTAATCTGCGCTTTATCCCCGATCTGAATCAGCTGCCGGATTGAACAGACGGCGGGCCACTTCGGCCAGCTGCTCGTCACTTAACCCTTCCAGATCGTCAAAGGGCTCATCACTGGCGATGCGGTGGCTCTCATCTGCCCATTCACCCAGATCGATCAGGCGGCAGCGGTCGCTACAGAAGGGGCGAAACGGTGACTGGGCGGCATCCCAGATCACCGGGCGTTGGCAGGTCGGGCAGTTAACGGTCAGGGGCACAGTGCGGTCTCAGCAGCGGGCCAGATCGAAGGCCACATCGTGGTCGAGGAAGCACTCGCGATCCGCCTGCGGAGCGACGAAGCGCACGGTAAAGCGCAGGCGGTTACCAGAGATGCTGGGGAAGGCACCGACACTGGGCGACAGCCGGATGCGTAGCAGTTGGAGCTGCTCGGCGCTGTTTTGGTAGAAGCCGCCGATAGCGACTTCGGCGCCAAACTTGCCACGGCAGCGCAACAGATGCAGCCAGTCACCAAAGGCGCGCTGTACCGGCTCCATCAGCCCAAGATAGTGGCGCATCTGGCTACGGCGCACCTCTTCCGGGCGGTGCAGCCACAAGTGGAACTGCGGCAGATCGAAGCTGCACTGACCGGCAGCCAGGGCAAAGCGCTGGCGCAAGGTCATAAAGAAGCGGTCATCACGCAGCGGCTGGCCGAGGCGGGCACTGCTCCGCAAGGTCTGCACATGCTGCTGCAGCTGCTCACGTAACTCCTGCTCGGCGGTACCCGGGCAGCAGCCACGGCTGACCAGTGCCGGCAACTCGTTGATGGCGCGGTCCAGCTCTTTGATCAGATCCTGACGCACATCGCCGCGATCAAGCAGCTCCATCAGATCGAACAACGAGCGCCAGAATCCGTAAGGGGCGAGGTGAGAGGGATCAGCCAACGCCTGCGCCGCCAGACTGAGCAGGTGCTCAATGCGTAGCGCGGTGCGGGTGAATTCGTTGAGTGGATGCTCGAAGAGCACCGGGCCTCCCGTGGTCTGGTTTGCGTGTTGCACTCTACCCGAAAACCTCCCTGATTACTTGCGCCGATAAGCAGTTATGAGCAGCAGCGTGGTCTTGGTCACTGTTCACCAAGCCTAGACCAGGATTAGTGGCAGTAGTTCTCGCCCATTCCTGTTTTTGCTGGCTGACGCACAGCCTGCCGCGCTAGCCCCTGGCTGGCGGCCGTGGCCGGGCTGGGGTCTCACAACCCTTTGTTTTACACTGTCGCCTCTTCTCTTGTGTGTGCCGCGAGTACCCCATGCCCCAGTTACCTCCTGCTGCTTCCATTCGTGCCGATGTTTCAGCCGCGTTGCGTGAGGATCTGGGCGGCGACATTGCCCCTGAGCGTGATATCACCGCACGCCTGATCCCGGCTGAGCGGCGCTGCAAGGCGCGGGTGATCACCCGCGAGCCGATGGTGCTCTGTGGTCAGGCCTGGGTGGATGAGGTGTTTGCCCAGCTCGGTGGCAAGGTCAATGTCTGTTGGCGCCATCAGGACGGTGATCAGGTCTCGGCCAATGAGGTGCTGTTTGAGCTCGAAGGGCCGGCACGGCTGCTGCTGACCGGTGAGCGCACTGCGCTTAACTTCGTACAGATGCTGTCGGGGGTAGCCACGGCGGTTGCTCATCTGATGGGGGAGCTGGCCGGTACCCGCGCCCAGCTGCTCGATACCCGCAAGACCCTGCCTGGGCTGCGCATCGCCGAGAAATATGCCGTGCTCTGTGGTGGTGGCAGCAACCACCGCATTGGCCTGTATGACGCTTTCCTGATCAAGGAAAACCATATCGAGGCAGCAGGCTCCATCACCGCTGCGGTCAAGGCGGCCCAGCAGATCGCCCCGGGCAAGCCGATTGAGGTGGAGGTGGAAAATCTGGCCCAGCTGGATGAAGCGATCAATGCCGGCGCCGATCTGGTGATGCTGGATAACTTTGACCTGGCGGCGACCCGTGCCGCCGTGGCCCTCAATCAGGGGCGGGTCAAACTGGAAGCATCGGGCGGCATTCATGCGGGCAATCTGCGTGACTACGCGCTGACCGGAGTGGACCGTATCTCCATGGGGGCGATCACCAAGCATCTGCATGCGGTTGATCTGTCGATGCGGATCACGGCCTGAGGCGATCGCGCAGCGGCGATCCGCAAAAGCGTGCGGCATCGCATTCCGGACGGCGCACCACTGGTTATGCTGATCATCTGCAGCATCCAGTTACGGAGGCCTGACCGGGTGAGCTCAGGGGCGATCATCAATGCGCTTGGCGGGCTACTGCTGGTGCTGGCCACTTCAGCGATGGCGCTGCCGTCGCTGGAGCAACGGCTGCAAGCGATTGAAGATGGCATGGTCTCCGAACGCTCAGTGATCGACGCCGAGCTGGCCGCCATCAGTCAGCTGCTGGACGCGGACTCGCCGTTGCGCTGGCGGCTGCAGCGCCTGCAGTGCTGGTATCTGGATAACAGCGAACCACAGGCGGCGCAGGCGTTCGCCGAGCAGCAGCGGCAGGCGGCGGCGCTGGCTGGCGAGCTGCAGGCCGCCATCGACTTTCGCCTCTGTTATGGCCAGTTTGTCAGCGATCAGGGTGACTATCAGCGAGCGCTGGAGATCTTCAGCGAGGCGTTGCTTGAGGCTGAAGCCATGGCTGAGCCACGGCTGGCGGCTGATGCCCGCTCCCTGCGCGGTGACCATCTAGTGGCCATCGGTCGGCTGGGCGAGGGGCTGGTAGAGCTGCAGCGTGCCTATAACGGCTATCAGGCTCTCGGGCTTGAACACTGGGCCGAATACACCCTGGAAAGTCTGGCCAGTCTCTACCGGCGCATGGGCGAGTTTGATCAAGCGATGGACTACTACCGCCAGCTGCAGGCGCTGAGTAGTGCCCGCGGTGATCGGGTCAGCTATATGGCCCAGGCGATTCAGATCGGTTACCTGTTGGATGATATGGGGCGCCACCAAGAGGCGCTGGCCCTGTTCCGCGACGTCCGCCAGTTTCATCAGCAGCGCCAGGAAACGGATGGCGTGGCCATTGCTGAGGCCAACATTGGCATGACCCTCACCGCCCTGGGCCGTTATCAGGAAGCGCTGGCGGCGCTGGTGTTGGCCCGTCAGCAGAGCCGTGCCTTGCCCCAGGGCCGGCTGGCGATCCAGGGCTATCTGGAGGGGGTGGCCCTGGCCGGTCTGGGCCAGCATGAGGCGGCCTTGCGCGGTTATGACGAGGCGGAACCTCTGATCCGCGATGCCAGCAACAACCGCTATCTGGCGCTGCTGCACAAGGCGCGGGCTGAATCGCTGATGGCGCTGGGGCGCCATGCCGAAGCCAATGCCGAACTACTGGCACACATCGCGGTGCATGAGCAGCTTGATGAGTGGCGTCAGGAGCAGCAGGCCAGCCGCTTGCGGGTGGAGTTCGATCTCAACCGGCGGGAGGCGGAAACCGCCGCGCTCAAGGCCGAGCAGCAGCTGCAGCAGGAGCGGCTGGCGGCATTGGAGCAGCGGCGCCAGTTGCAGGGGGCGCTGATGGTGGTGGGTGGCCTGCTGTTTGCGGTGGCGGCGATGCTGGCCTGGCGCCACCTGCGCCGCGCGCGCCGCTATCAGCGGCTAGCGATGACCGACGAACTGACCGGGCTGGCCAACAGGCGTCAGATCGAGGCGCTGGCGCAGGGCTTCTTTGCTGGCGCCAGCGATACCGAGCAGCCGTTGGCGCTGCTGGTGTTTGATATCGACTACTTCAAGCGGATCAACGACAGCTTTGGCCACGCGGCGGGCGATCAGGTACTGACCCGGGTCAGCAGCGCCATTCGCGGCCAGCTGCGGTTACAGGACCGGGTTGGGCGCACTGGCGGCGAGGAGTTTCTGGTGCTGATGCCCGGCTCTACCCTGCCCGCAGCACTGGCCATCGCCGAGCGCTTGCGTCAGGCCGTTGAGCGGCTGGTGCTCGATGAGGTGGCCAGCGGCCTCAAGGTTACCATCAGCCTGGGGGTGACGGTGATGCGTCAGGATGACCTCAGCCTAGCGGCCATGATCACCCGTGCCGACAATGCCCTGTACCGGGCCAAGGACAGTGGCCGCAATCGGGTCGAGGCGGAAGCCTGAGCCCTGCCGGCGGTTAGCGCAGCAGGGTGCTGAAGGGCTCAAACCACAGCGCTTCGCCCTGGGTAACAGCACCGCGCTGCTGCTCCAGATGGACCAGTCCATCGGCCTGGGTCAGGGAGCTGAGCTGGGCCGAACCTTGAGGTCCAGTGGCGCTGACCCGCACCCCCCCGTCACTGCTGGAAGCGGTGACTCGCTGCAGATCCAGACGACCTGGCTGCTTTTTGAAGGGGGTCGCGGCCGTGGCTGGTAGCAGCAGGGGAGGCCGCTGCCGCTCGCCGGCCAGCCGGCGCAAGCCTTGGGCAGCCAGCTGATCGAAGGTGAGCATGGCCGACACCGGGTTACCCGGCAGGCCAAAAAACCAGGCCTGACCGATGCGACCAAAGGCAAAGGGCTTGCCCGGCTTGATCGCTAGCTTCCAGAAATTAATCTGCCCCAGCTCGGCCAGCAGCGGCCGCACAAAATCGGCTTCGCCAACGCTGACCCCGCCGCTGCTGATGATGGCGTCGGCGCGGCTGGCGGCATCACTCAGTGCCTGGCTCAGCTGCTGGGGATCGTCAGCCACCTGCCCCAGATCCAGGATCTCGACCTGCAGGCGCTGCAGCAGCGCCATCACCATTGGGCGGTTGCTGTCATAGATCTGGCCGGGCTGCAACGGCCTACCCAGCGCCACCAGTTCGTTGCCGGTAGAGAGGACCGCAACCCGGGGACGGCGATAGACAGTGACACTGGCGATCCCCTGGCTGGCCAGCAGCGCAATGTGACGCGGGCTCAAGCGGGTGCCGGCGGTCACCAGCACGTCGTCCACGGCCACTTCGCTGCCGGCACGACGGATGTGGTCGCCGCTGCGGCCGTTGGCTGGCACCCGCAGCTGGTCGCCGTCGACATGGGCCTGCTCCTGCATCACCACCAGATCCAGCTCGGCCGGAACCTGAGCACCGGTCATGATGCGCACCGCGCACCCGGCAGCCACCGCCGGCGGCTGGGGCTCGCCCGCCAGCACCCGACCGACAAGGGTCAGGGGGGCGTTGCTGTCGCAGGCGCGCAGAGCGTAACCGTCCATGGCGGCGGTATCAAAGGGCGGGCTGGCCAGCAGCGCCCGGCAGTCTGCGGCCAGCACCCGGTCGAGGGCCTCGGTCAGTGGGCACGGCTGAGTGTCGTCCAGTGGCTGGATCGCTGCCAGCATCTGCTCAAGGGCGGTGGCCAGGGGCAGCAGGCCAGGGGTATCGCAGCTCGACATCATGCTCAAGTCCATCAGGAGGCGGGCCCCTATCTTAGAGAGGAGGGGCGACCAGCTCCAGCGGTCTGGCTGTCATCAGGCTGTCATCCATCGGCGTAAAAATATCTGACGTTGATGGTGGCGGATAGGGCCATGTGTTCAGAACTGGATTCGATCATCCGGCGGCAGCGGCTCAAGCCGCTGTTTCAGCCCATTGTCGATATGGCTAG
>JAGOCY010000043.1 GCA_017998495.1 Corallincola sp. | reverse complement strand
GATGGCGGCGGCCGGTCATGCCATCCAGCACCACGGCACAGAGCAGCGATTCAATGGCGCCGAGCATGGCCATGGAAAAAGCGGCGGGCAGCAACGCCTGCACTGTGGCCAGACTCCACACCAGCGGTTGGCCATCGGCCCCCGGTTGCTGCCAGGGCCATACCAGCGATGGCAGCAGGGGGGGAATGCCCTGGCCGATGGTACCGTCGGCCAGCTGATAGCTGAAGCGGCTGCCGATGGTCTCGACCCCATGGCCGAGCGAAGCCAGCACCAGACTGGCGATCACCCCCACGATCACCGCCGGCAGATGGCCGGGCACTGGCAGCTTCAGCCGTGGCCAGCCAAGCAGCACCGCCAGGGTCAGACTGGCGACCAGCAAGCTGGGCCAGTGGGCGGAGGGCAGGGCATCGGCCAGCACCATCAGCTTGGCCAGATAGTGCTCTGGCATCGCCACTATGTTGAGACCGAGCAGATCCTTGAGCTGCAGGGTGGCGATGACGATGGCGATGCCAGCGGTAAAGCCGAGGGTCACAGATTCCGGAATGTACTCAATCAGCCGGCCGAAGCGGCCAATGCTCATCAGCACCAGCAATACCCCGGCGATCAGGGTGGCGACGCTCAGCCCGGCTAGCCCGAACTGGTGAGCGATGGGGGCCAGAATGACGACGAAGGCGGCGGTGGGGCCAGAGACGCTGAAGCGCGAGCCACCGGTCAGGGCGATCACGGCACCGGCGATCAAGGCGGTGTAAAGGCCGTGCTGGGGCGGCACGCCACTGGCGATGGCCAGCGCCATGGCCAGCGGAATGGCGATGATACCAACGGTGATGCCGGCAAGCAGATCGCGCAGCAGACGGTGGCGGGTATAGGGTTCGCGGATGCAGGCGTCGGTCAGGGCACTGGCCAGGCGCAAGGTGTGAAGATGGCTGCGAGGCATGACGGCTCCGGCGGGTCGGCTGAGGGTGATGGCGCAAGGCTGCGTCGGCAGTGGCGACCCAACGCACCTTAGTTTAGTCTTTGGTGTGCGTTGTATGTTAATCAAAGTCATATTGGCTGCGGATGAAAGATCTATGGAAAGTCGAACTGCCCGTCTGACCCTGCTCATCGACCCCAAGAAAAAAGCGGTATTTGAGCGTCTTTGTGCCCAGGCGGATGTCACTCCGTCGCAGCTGGTGCGCAAGTTCATCCGTGATTACATCGAACAGCAGTTGGGGCCTGATTGGCGCGAGCAGGTGTTCATTGACGGCGTGGACGATGATGGAGACCAACCTTGAACACACCACCAGTGCTGGCGGCGCTCGATTGGCTGCTGTTTGACTGGGGCGATACCTTGATGGCCGATTTGCCGGGGCAAACGGGCCTGATGTGGCAATGGCCGCAGGTGCAGCTGATCCCGGGGGCCCTTGAGCTGCTGCAGTGGTTGCAAGGGCGGGTCAAGATCGGCCTGACCAGCAATGCCAGCGAGTCCGACGAGGCCGCGATCCGCCGGGCGCTGGCGCGGGTGGGGCTGGCGCCACTGATTCAGCAGATCTGGTGCCGTCAGCACCTGGGCTGTGGCAAAGGCGACGCACAGTTCTGGCAGCAGCTGCTCGACGATACCGGTAGCCCTCCGTCGCGCCTGCTGCATCTGGGCAATGACCCGGTGAACGATGTAGCCATGCCGCGGCGCTGCCAGCTACACGCGCTGTGGCTGGTGGAAGCGGGCGGCAACGCCCGGCCCGATGCTTGGCACCACAAGCAACTGCTTGATTGGTGGCGGGTAAATTGCTGATGGCTGGCGTTAACGTGATTGCGCGCGCGGCAGCCGGGTAGGGCGAGCGGCTATCCTTGGTGACCTGGAGACACGCGGAGTCGCGCAATGGGGCGTCGTATCGATAACGGCCTGCCAGTGGATGAGCTGCGCCGCTTGCGCTTTCGCGAGCCACGCGAGACCCAGTTCCGCCATTTCTACTTTGCCGTTTATGCCAGCAAGGCGATGCGTTACCTGCTGTTCGGCCTGCTGCTGTTTGTTCTGTTCGCCATCGCCGACTGGCTGTTACTGGGCGCGCACCTGTACAGCGTGCTGGCGGTGCGCTTGGCAGTGGCCACGCTGCTGCTGGTGATGCTGCACTGCTCCACCCGCCCGTGGGGGCGGCCATTCATCATGCCGTTGGAGAGTTTCGGCCTGTTGCTGATCAACGGCGCCATCATCTATATCGGCCTGCTGGCCGCTCGCGATGGTGTGCCTGAATATCAAAGTGGCACTCTGCTGGTGGTGCTCTTTGCCGCCACCCTGTCGCGCCTGACCTTTCGCTATTCGCTGCTGACCATCGCTCTGGCCTTGCTCAGCTACAGTCTGTTGCTGCTGGTGCCAGAGGCCCAAGCGACGCGCAGCGTCACCATCAACAACCTGGCGATCTGCCTGGCGGTGACCGTGCTGGCGCTGATCAGCTGTTATGAGCGTGAATATGACAGCCGCCGTGATTTCTTTACCACCCGCCTGCTGGAGGAGCAGACCCAGCAGTTGCAGGTGGCCCAGGCGCGGCTGACCTGGCTAGCCCAGCGTGATTCGCTGACGGAGCTTTACAACCGGCGCTATTTTGATGAGCAGTTCGCCAGCCATAGCCAGCTCTGTGCCCGAGCCGGTGCGCCGCTGGCCCTGCTGCTGGTCGACGTTGACCATTTCAAGGCCTATAACGACGGGTTTGGCCATCAGGCCGGTGATGACACGCTGCGTCAGGTGGCTCGACTGCTGGCGGCTATGGCCCGGCGTAAAGAGGACTTCGCTGCCCGCATTGGCGGTGAGGAGTTCGCCCTGCTGCTGCCGGTGATGAGCCAGGAAGGGGCGCTACGGGTGGCAGAGCAACTGCGCCGGCGCATTGAGGAGCTGGCGCTGCCCCATCCGCGCGGCGGGGTGGTGACTATCAGCATTGGGGTGGCCTGCCAGCCAGAGACCAGCGAACCCCTGAGCGCAGAGGCGCCGGCAGCACTGCTGGCCCTGGCGGATCAAGGGCTGTATCAGGCCAAGGCGGCTGGCCGGAATCGTGTGGTTGATGCTGGCTACCTGTCGTTACAAAGGGTTGGCCGCGGCGACTGAGCAACAGGGGTAGAATCCGCGACGCGGACGCGGTGGTAACAGGATGACGCCATGACAGTTCAGTTTTCGACCTTGGGGGCCCGGTTAGGCCAGTGCTGGCAGCGCAGTCGCCAGCCCTTGTGGGCTGTGGCGCCACGCTGGCGGCGGTTGGTGCGGTTGCTGGTGGGGCTGTTGCTGCTCTATCTGCTGTTGACCCTGCTGGCCCTGCCACCGCTGTTGCGCTGGGGCTGGCCGCAACTGGCCGAGCGCTTGTGGCAACAGCCCGCCACCCTGGCCGATGCCCGCTTTCACCCCTTTGACGGCGCCCTGACCCTCGACGGCCTCACCTTGGGCCCGGCTGATGCCTCCGGCCAGCCGCCGCTAGTGATTGACCATCTGCATCTGAATGTTGCCTGGTGGCGCTCGTTAACCCAGCGTGGCTGGGTCGTTAGCGAACTGATGGCGGATGGCGTGCAACTGGCGGCTGAACGTCACGCCGATGGTCAGCTGGATCTGGCCTGGCTATGGGCCAGTGACCAGCCTGCGGCGACAGACACCACAGACGGCGGCTGGCCCCGGCTACAGATCGACGAGTTGCAGCTGTCGGCGCCATTGTTGCGCTGGCGCGATCAGACCGTGACTCCTGCGCTTGAGCTGGCGGTCGATGGTGCGCTGATCACTGCCCAGCGCCTCGGCACCCTGAGTACCGAACCCGGTGATCTGTCCATTCAGTTGCAGTTCGTCGATGGCGCTATGGTGCTGGTCGATGGTCAGCTCAGCCTGCCTAAGCTCAGCGTTGATGGCCGGCTGACGCTGGCAGCGGTGCCTTTGACCACCGGCTGGGGGTATTGGGCCGGTTACCTCAATCTGGCGCCGCCGGCTGGCCAGCTGGCCTTAACCAGTCGGTTCTCCTATCAAGCCGCGCAACCCGGTGATGACCAGCAGCCAGCCGTCGCTGCCAGTGCGGCGCTGAGTGAGCTGTCGCTGGCGCTATCGGCGCTGGAGTTGAAACTCCAAGGCGGCGCGCCGCTGTTGCAGCTGCAGCAGCTGCAGCTGACGGGCGGGGCGTTAAGCTGGCCGCAGCAACAGCTACGGGTTGAGCAGCTGACCTTGGCCGATGGCAAGGCGGCGGTGGCCTGGTCTGGGCAGGGGGCACTCAACTGGCAACAGCTGCTCGCCGTTGCCAGCGCTCAACAGCCAGGGGTAGCGCCGCCGCCAGCAGCGGTTGGTGCTGGCGCCGTGGCGCCTGCTGCCGAACCCACAGCGCCGTCGTCAGCGGGGGCCACCCCTTGGCAGTTTGCCCTTGGGGCGCTGGAGCTGAAGCGGCTGGCGCTGGATCTGCGTGATGAGCGCATGGTTAAGCCATTAGCGGTCAGCGTGGCCGCTATCGATCTGCAGGCCAGTGGTGAAGCGACGCTGGGAGACACATTGGCGCTGCAGCTGGCGGTCAAATCACTGGGGTTGAGTGACAGCCGGGTCGGCGCTCAAGGCCAACCGCCGCTGGTGACAGTTGGTCAGCTGCGGCTTGATGACAGCCGTCTCGATCTGGCCCGTCAGCAGCTGACCCTAGCGGCGCTGACCATCAGCGACTGGCAGCTGGCAGTTGAGCGCGATGGTGGCGGCCAACTCAACCTGCTGCCGTTGTTTACCCCGCGCCAAGCGTCAGCCGCAGCAGCGACTGCCCCCACCGCGCCTACCGCTGCGCCAGCCCCCTGGCAGTTGCGACTGGAGCAGCTGAAGCTGGCCAAAGGCAGTGTCGACCTGCGCGACCACAGCCTGCAGCCGGCCTTGGCCTATCAGTGGCGCCAGCTGGCGCTCAGTGCCAGCCCGCTGGTGTGGCCGCTGAGCGGCAGCAGTGTGGTGCAGTTACGCAGCGGTAAGGCCAGCGCGGGTGAGTGGCAGTTTGATGGCAAGGTCGACCTGCCGACCCTGGCCATTGATGGCCGCTATCGCATTGAAGGCATGGACCTGACGCCACTGCAGCCGTTGATTTCGAGTGCCACAGTGCTGCGTTTGGAGGAGGGATGGCTCTACAGCAACGGGCCGCTACAGGTCGGCGGTGAGCAGGGCTGGCTGTTAGGCGGTACGGTCAGCGTCGGTAAAGTGCGACTGGTGGAGGAGAGTAGCGGTGAGCCGGTGGTGGGCTGGCATCAGTTGCGCGCCGATGGGCTGGCCATGGTCGGCCAGCCGTTCAACCTCAACATTGCCAAGGTGAAGTTGCGTCAACCCAGCGCCAAGGTGGTGATCTACAGCGATCGCAGTACTAATTTGGGCCAGCTGCGGCGCAATCCGCCGGAGCCTGCCCAGCCGTCGGCAGCTAACAAGCAACCACCATCTGAGGGGGATGAGCTGCCGCTGGTGCGGGTGGAGCGGGTTGAGGTGAGCGATGGCGCCGTCGACTTTGCCGATCTCAGTCTGGTGTTGCCCTTCGCCACCAACATCAAGGATTTCAACGGCGTGATCAGCGGTATCTCGTCGGCCACCAAGGCGCGAGCCACCTTGCAGCTGGAAGGGGTGGTCGCCCCCTATGGCGAAGCGCGGGTCAGCGGTTCGCTGGCACCGGCAGCCCCACGCCAGTTCAGCGATATCGGGGTGCAGTTCCGCAATCTGGCGCTGTCTCCGCTGTCGCCCTACACCGCCACTTTTGCCGGCCGCAAGATCGCCGCCGGTCGCCTCAACCTCGATCTGCAGTATCGGGTGGAGAACAGCAGACTTAACTCTGACAATGCCGTGGTGTTGCAGGGGCTGACCCTCGGCGACGAGGTGGATAGCCCCGATGCGGTCAGTCTGCCGCTGGATCTGGCCATCGCCCTGCTCAGTGACAGCGACGGCAAGATCGATATCGCCCTGCCGATCAGTGGTGATGTGGACAGCCCGGAGTTCAGTTATGGCGAGGTGATCGGCAAGGCGGTGGTTAACCTGCTCACCGGTATCGTCACCTCGCCCTTCCGTGCTCTGGGCAAGCTGTTTGGCGGGGAGGGGGCACTACCTGAGCAGGTCAGTTACCTGCCGGGCCAGGCCAATCTGCGTGGTGCCGAGCGCGAGAAGGTGCTGAAGTTGGCGGATGTGCTGAGCCAGCGGCCGCAACTGGGGCTGGAGGTGGTCGGCGGTTTTGACCCGCAGGTGGATCTTGAAGCCTTGCAGCGCTCGGCCCTGCGGGTGGCGCTGGCTGAGGCGCTCGACAGTGGGGTTGGCCCCAGCGAGCTGTTTGCTCCGTTGCCACTGGCCGAGGCGGAATATCAGCACCAGCTGCAGCTGCTGGCCGAGCAACGGCTGGGCAAGGCGGCCATGGCCGAGGTGGCGGCGGAGTTTGCCAAGGCCAATGGCCGTGAGCCGGATCTGGTGTCGGCGCTGGCGGCCAGCATCGGCAATGCCAGTGCCGATGTGGCCTATTACCAGTTACTGGCTACCCGGCTGGTACCCACCATGGTGATCGAGGAGCGTCAGCTGCAGGCGCTGGCCACCCTGCGTGCCGAGGCGGTGGTTGTGGCCATGACCAGTGCCGGCGTGCCTCCAGGCCAGCTGCGCCTGGCTGCGGCGACGCAACAGGTCAAAGCCAGTGGCGGCCAGCAGGCACTGGATGCCCAGGTGGCGGTCAACCTCAAGCTGTATAGCGTCAAATAGCAGAGCGCTCAGCGCAGGCGCCAGGGTGCTTCGGGGTGGTCGAGCAGGGCGAGCACGGCATGCTGGCCGCCTTGGCTGCGCGGCGCCGGTAACAGGGCGATCACGGCCGGGTGCTGAGCCAGATAGGCCGGCACTTTGTCCTTGAGAATGCCCTGGCCACGGCCGCAGATCACCAGCACGCTGTCATGCTGACGGCGCTGGCCATGGTCGAGCAATGCCGCCAGCTCCAGCTTGACCGTGGCCCGGTCGAGGCCATGCAGATCCAGCACCAGTGCGGCCGGCCATTCACCGCGGCGGGCACGGGCCAGCAGATCGGCCGGGGCATCGTCGCGCCGCCAGCAGCCACGCTCATCCAGCAGCGGTTGATAGTCTTCGGAGAAAAAGAACGGCGCCGCTAGCGGCTCGCTCAGGTCGACGCTGGTGCGGGCTTGGCGGGGGCGCACGGCGGGCGGGGCTATGGTATCCTGCCGCAGCTTTTTGGCGCCCGCAGCGGCCTGACGGAACAGGGCGAGGGGATCCTCGTCGTCACTGTTGCTGCTCATCGGCCTGGCTCCTGTTGCGGCAAGGGCCCGATCCTACCCACGGGAAAAGAAGATGGACAAGGCGATTATCGACGAAGCGTGCAGCCAGCTGCTCACCATCCGCGATCTGGTGCGTTTTCTCACCAGCCGCTTCACCGCGGCCGAGCTCTATTTTGGCCATGGTACCGACAACCCCTGGGATGAGGCGGTGGCCCTGATCACCCATGTGCTCCACCTGCCGCCCGATGCCGATAACAAGATCAGCGATTGCCGCCTGCTTGAGTCGGAAAAGCGCGACATTCTGGAACTGGCCCGCCGCCGTATCGACGAGCGCATGCCGCTGCCCTATCTGACTAACCGGGCCTGGTTTGCCGGGCTGGAATTCTATGTCGATGAGCGGGTGCTGATCCCGCGCTCGCCGATGGCCGAGCTGCTGGCGGCCAATGTCGAGCCCTACGTTAATCTGGCGCCGCGCCGCATTCTCGATATGTGTACCGGCTCCGGCTGCATCGCCATCGCGGCGGCGGTCGCCTTTCCCCATGCCGAGGTCGATGCGGTGGATATCAGCTCCGAGGCGTTGGCGGTGGCCGAGGAGAATATCGAGCGCCACCAGCTGTCGGATCGGGTGTTCCCGCTGCCCTCGGATCTGTTCGATGAGCTGCCGGCCGAGATCTATGACGTGATCCTCGCCAACCCGCCCTACGTTGAGGATGGCGAGATGGACGAGCTGCCGCCGGAGTACCAGTACGAGCCGGCACTGGCGCTGGCCGCCGGTGAAGACGGGCTGGACCTGGTGCGCCGCCTGCTGCGCGAGGCGCCCCACCATTTGACCGAACATGGGGTGCTGTTCTGTGAAGTAGGGGCCAGCTGGCCCAACATGGAGCAGGCCTTCCCCGATATCCCCTTCCACTGGGTGCAGTTCAGCCGCGGTGGTGACGGGGTTTTTGTGATGACGCGGGCGGAGCTGATGCGCTACGCCGACCACTTTGAATGACGCCACTGTGCTCAGCTAACGGAACAGGATCACGATGTCAGGCAATACTCTGGGACGACTCTTTACCGTCACCACCTTTGGCGAAAGCCACGGCCAAGCGCTGGGCTGCATTGTCGATGGCTGCCCGCCGGGGCTGGAACTGAACGCCGCCGATCTGCAGATCGATCTCGACCGTCGCCGTCCCG
>JAGOCY010000042.1 GCA_017998495.1 Corallincola sp. | reverse complement strand
CTGTCAATGATGCTGGTGGCCACCGTCGCCCTGCTCATCGGCCTGGGGGTCCAGTACCTGGCCTACAGCCGCCAGCAGCAACAGGCACTCCTGACCCAGGCCCGGGTGCTGGCCGAGATGACCGCCGCCAATGCCGGCACCGCCCTGCTGTTTGACGATGCCGCCGCCGAAGAGCGGCGGCTGGTAGCCCTCGCCAGTGTCGCCGATGTCGACAGCGCCCAGATCTTCAAACGCGACCGCAGTAGCGACAGTCTGCACCCCTTCGCCGCCTATCATCGTGCCGGTACCGTCCCGGTCTGGTCGGAAACCTCTGCGCTGGCCGAACTCAGACAAGGGCAACTGGACGGAGAGCAGGTACAGATCAGCCACAAAGTAATGTTCGATGGCGAAGAGATCGGCCAGCTCTACCTGCGCCTAACGACCGCCAGCCTCAGCCGCCAGCTGACCAGCAGCATTACTGTGGGCCTGCTCAGCCTGCTGCTGGCGCTGACCGTGGCCCTGCTGCTGGCGTTGCGCCAGCAGCGCCGCATCAGCCAGCCGCTGGAGAGCCTGGCGGCGGTTGCCCAGCGGGTAGCTCAGACCCGCGACTTCTCGCTGCGCGCCCCCACCCTGCACCTGCAGGAGCTGCAGGTGCTGTCATCGACTTTCAACACCGTACTGGAGCGGGTAGAGCGCCAGCTGGCCCGCCAGCAGGAGGCCGAACAGCAGATCCGCCAACTCAACGACAGCCTGGAGCAGCAGGTCAACCAGCGCACGGCGGCGCTGCGTGAGGCTAACGCCGACCTGCTGACAGCGCTGGAACAACAACACCGCTATCAGGCCCAGCTGCTTAACCAGCAGCAGCAGGCAAGCGCCCCGCCCGCCCTGCTGTTTGCCCTGATCGAACTGGAAGAGCTGCTGCTTCTGCTGGAGCTGGCCAACCGCCACCAACCCAGCCTACTGCCGCAGCTACTGCGCTGGTGTCGGCAGGCGGCCGCCAGCGCCCGCGATCTGAGACTTACCGACCACCCACAGCACTGCGACAGTCGCGCCCTGGTCGCCACCGCCGTTGACGCGCTGCGCCTGCGCCAGCCGCTGCTCAGCCTCGACTGCCGTGTCGACGATGCCCAGTTAGGGCTGGATGAGGCGCAACTGGGTCTGGTGCTGCTGGCCCTGTTTGGCATTGTCCATGCCAGCTCAGGTCCGTTTCAGCTGCGGCTGACGGTGGCTGACAGCAGCCTGCGTCTGCGGTTGCAACTGCCGCTGACCCTCACCAGTGCCCAGCGCCGGCTATTGGCCGGGGGCACCGGCGTCGATGAGTTCGATCAGGCTTGGGCCACCCAGCTGGCCCGCCGAGTCAGGCAGCTACTGGGCGGCGAGCTGGATTTTGAGGACAGCGCGATCCGGATCACCATCCCGATGCGTAGCAACGGTGTTAACGCGCTGTGAATGATGAAACTGTCTTATCCTAGCCATAACGACGCCAGTGAGATGCGGAAGTCGGGCCTCGGTGGCCGGTAGTTAGCATCAACGGAGCCAAGCCAAACCATGAGTCCAGCCAGCGCTACCATTCTGATTGTCGAAGATGAAGCGGTTACCCGCGCCACCCTGCGCGCCCTGTTTGAGGGCGAAGGCTACCGTGTGGCTGAAGCGGCCAACGGCGATGAGATGTACCAACAGCTGACCGAGCAACCGATCGATCTGCTGATCATGGACATCAACCTGCCGGGCAAGAACGGCCTGCTGCTGGCGCGCGAAGTGCGCACCAAAGCCAATGCCGAAATGGGGCTGATCTTTCTGACCGGGCGCGATAACGATGTGGATCGCATTCTCGGTCTGGAGATCGGTGCCGACCACTATCTGACCAAGCCGTTTAACCCGCGCGAACTGGCGATTCGCGCCCGTAATCTGCTGAGCCGGGTTCGTACCCCGCCCCAGCACAAAGACGAAACACCGCGATATCAGTTCAATGGCTGGTTGCTGGATAACGACAGCCGCCGCCTGATCCCGCCCCAAGGCAGCCCGATCCGCTTGCCGCGCAGTGAGTTCCGCGCCTTACGCCTGCTGCTGTCAGCGCCGGGCAAGGTGTTCAGCCGCGATGCCCTGCTGATGGAGATGGCCGGACGGGTACAACAACCCCATGATCGCACCGTCGATGTCACCATTCGCCGGCTACGCAAACACTTCGAGTCGATACCAGGCACGCCGGAGCTGGTCGATACCGTGCACGGTGAAGGCTATCGCTTCAGCGGCTCATTGCAGCCGGTCAGCCCGGCAGACGCTGGCTAAGCAGGGCCAAATCACGGCCGCACCACTGCAGCAGCGTCGTCAGAGCGGCCTGCTGCTGCGGGCCCGCAGCGGCGGTCTGGAGCACCTCAGCACAGTTGCGCAGGCGTTTGAGGCCGACCGTCGCCAGCGACCCTTTGAGGGTGTGGGCGGCACGGCGCAACGCCAGCTCATCGCCATCGGCCCAGGCCTGCCCCAGCTGTTGCAGGTAAGCGGGCAGATGCTGGCGCAGCAGCCCCAGCATGCGGCTCAGGGTTTCATCACCCAGCATGTCGCGATAATCGGCCAATAGGGCCAGATCCAGCGCCTCATCTGCGTCTGCTGCTGCCGGCGCCGCCGTCGGCGCCATGGCCGCAGGCAATGGCAGAGATTGATGGGGCGGCAACGGCCAGCAGCAGTCGGCGGCCACCAGCAGCTGCCCTTGATAGGCCATGACCGCCTCCGCCCATTGGTTCAGAGTGGGGGCCTGCCACAGCTGCAACGGGGTGGCCAGCTCGGCCAGTTGTTGGCGTTGTTGGGCGCTCGGTTCGCGGCCGATACAGTCAAGCGCTGATCTCATCCTTGCCCCTGCCACTGGTTGGTGTTTGTGAAAAAAGCCCTGACTTACACTCGGCGGATGATCCAGATCACATCCTGACGCTTACGACAGGTTGTGATATAAGGTGCATCCTTTTTGTGCACCTTCACGTACAAGGCCACGCCGTTTTAACCGCCGCTGACGAGGACTGTTGCATGCCAAACATCATGCCCGATATTGCCCACCACGCCATCCCCCAGACTGAGGGGGTCCTGAGCTGGGTCGGTATGGACAATATCGAGATGCCTCTGCTGATTGAAGCAGATGGGGAAGCGGTGCAACAGGTCAGCGCTCGTATTGGCGCCTGGGTCAACCTGATCGACCCCCGGGCCAAAGGCATTCATATGTCGCGCCTTTACCTGCTGCTCGACACCCTGAGCGTTGAAGGCCAGCTGAGCATCACCAGCCTCAAGCGCCTGCTCGAAGAGTTTGTCGCCAGCCACGAAGATCTGTCGGATGCGGCGCGGGTCAGCATCCGTTTCGACTACCACCTGCGCCGGGCTTCACTGGTCAGCGGCAAGCTGGGCTGGAAATCCTACCCGGTACGCATTGATGGCACCCTGCGTGACGGTGAGGTGACGCTGGAACTGAAGGTCGATATCCCCTACTCCTCCACCTGCCCCTGCTCGGCGGCACTCGCCCGTCAGCTGATTCAGGAGGCCTTTGAGGCCCGCTTCGGCCGTGGCGAGGCGGTCGACGCTGATGCCGTGCATGCCTGGCTGGGCACCACCCAGGGGGTGGTCGCAACCCCCCACAGCCAGCGCAGTATCGGAGAAGTGACGGTTACCCTGGCCGAGGATGTATGGGCCTTCCCGATCCGGCCACTGATCGACTTGCTGGAAGGGGCAGTGCAAACCCCAGTGCAGGCCGCCGTGAAGCGTGCCGATGAGCAGGAGTTTGCCCGCCTCAATGGCCAGAACCTGATGTTCTGTGAAGACGCCGCGCGGCGGCTGCAACATGCGCTCAACCCACGCCCGGAGTTCAGCGACTTTCTGGTGCGGGTCAACCACCTGGAGAGCCTCCATCCCCATGATGCAGTGGCCATCACCAGCAAAGGGGTGGCGGGTGGCTACCGCGCCTAGGGCGCGGTCACGTCCAAGTCATGCGCCTAGGGCGCGGTCACGTCCAAGTCATGCGCCTAGGGCGCGGTCACGTCCAGCCTGCCCCTAGCGCGCTCACGTCCAGTCGCGAGCCTATCGGCGCTTACCGCCGTTGTCGGGCACAGGGTCAGGGCAGCAGTTCAACTTTTAGCTGAACCTGCTGCTGTCCCTGCTGCTGGCGCTCACCGCCGCCCAGCAGCCCCTGCTGTTGGTCACTGCGGCTGAGGGTTGAACCGCCCAAATCGATCCATTCCCCCAAACGGCCGCTGACCGTGGTCTCCAGGCCGGCGCTGTCGATACTGGCATCGCCGCGCAGCTGCTGTTGCTGCGGGCTAATAGTTAGCGTCACCTGCTCGCCCACCACCCGCGCACTGGCATAAAAGCCGCTACCCACATCCACATACTGGATGCTGTCGGTGATCACGGCGCCATCTGGCCCTATCACCCACTGGCGCATCGGCAAGGGGAAGGATTCACCGATATGGATGCGCGCCGGGCTGCCTTCGAGGGTCTGTACCTGCTGGCGGACGTTGTGGCTGCTGCTGCCACGGCTGGCGGCAAGCCCGCCACTGACCCGCATCTGAGACTGCTCGCCGATGCTGACACTGGCGCCATTGAGCCCTGCCGCGCTACCGCTGCGCTGCGTGCTGTTGCCCTGACCCACCGAGATCAGCAGCCGCCGCTGCGGCTGATCGAGAGTCGCCAGCACTGCTTTCAGCTCGGCCAGATTGTCCGGCGTGGTGCGCACAAATAGCTGGTTCTGGGCCCCGGTCAAGGAACCGCCCGGGGCCAGCAGTGGCCGCAAGGTCGGCAGCACCTGCTCCGGCAGCCGGTGCTTAAGCTCGATGATGGCCAACTGGCCAGCTGCCGCCCCGCCAGCAAACCACAGTGTCAACAGCAGCAACCAGCCCCTTATCCCGTTCATGGCGTTGCCGGCCGGCCGTAATAGGCAGTGAAGCTGGCGGTGGCCAGGGCGTTGGCGTTGATCATATAGCCGGCCAGCGCCGCGGTGGCGTCCGCGGGCAGATCCAGCTTCTCAACCTTGAGCGCATGGACGGTAAAGATATAGCGGTGGGGCTTGTCGCCCGGCGGCGGGCAGACCCCACCCCAACCGGCATAGCCGTAATCGATGCGCACATGGCTGGCGCCCGCGGGCAGTTTGGCACCACCGACTGCCCCAGCATCAGCAGCCAGAGCGGTGACCGAGGCCGGGATATTGACCACCGACCAGTGCCACCAGCCCGAGCCGGTGGGGGCGTCTGGGTCGTAGACGGTGAGCGCATAGCCGAGAGTGCCGGCCGGCGCCCCCTGCCAGCTCAGATCAGGCGACTGGTTGGCGCCGCTGCAGCCAAAGCCGTTGAACTCAAAGCTCGGCGCTATGCTGCTGTTGGCGGCAATTGCGCTACTGCTGAGGCGAAAATCGGCAGCTTGGGCGACCGGAATCAGGCAGGCCAGCAGGCCGGCGACAAGAATTCTGTTCATGCTGTTCCCTTGTTAGCAGGTTGACCATCGCCGCCAGTCTAGCGGCAATCGCCCTTGGTCGATCAAGTCGTCAGCGGCCGTGGCCGCACCAGTACTGCCGAACGCAACCGTTTACGGCCATAGCGGGCCACCCGGTCAAACATTTGTGCCGGAATGGGCAACTGCTGGCAGTCACTCAGGGTCTCGCCGCGGCTTTCATCCACGTCCGGATCGTGGATATAGACCATGCCGTTGGCCACCCCCAGCACCGCCACCCAGTGCGGCACCTTACGCTGATCAAAACGCCAGGTGCTGATCAGCACAATGGGCACCCAGCCATCGCTCAACGCCTGCTTCAGCCGCTCGACGGTGGGCGCCTGCTCCACCACCGGAATGGCCGCCTCGGCCAGCTCGAGCAAAAACTCGTCATGCACCAGCTCCATCACCGTGCGCTTCTCGGCCACCCGCACCGTATCGATGAACGGCGTCTCCTTCGAGCTGACCCACACCTGCGACTCAAAGCCACGCCGCCAGGCGGCCAGTGCCAGGCCGTGGGGGCTGCAGCCGCCATGGCCGGTGGTCATGAAGATGGTGGTGGCCTCGCGCCAGATCGCCAGTTCACGGGCGCGGTTGATGCGCTCGTCGTCGGCCACCTGGGCTGTGGCCATCAGCACACAGGCGGCGCCGCAGGTAAAGGGGGTGGTCTGGCGGTAGTAGGGCAGCGGCTGCAGCAGCTTGCGGCTACCAGGAAACAGAATGCGCTTATGCATGCGCAAGGCATCGGCGTCATCCTCGTAATAGTGAGCATGGTGGCCGAACACCTTGTAGCCGAGCTGCTGGTAAAGGGCGATGGCGGCGTGATTATCGCTGCGCACCTCAAGGCGCATCGCCACCCGCTGCTGCTCGGCCGCCGCCTGCTCGGCCGCCAGCATCAGTGCCCGCGCCACCCCCTTGCCACGGGCGGCCGGATCAACCGCCAGTGAGTAGAGGCGGGCCAGTGCATGAACCGCATGCAGCAGCACCAAGGCATAGCCGAGGATCAAACCCTGCTCCTCCGCCACCAGCAACAGGTCACTGTCGTCTTTGAGAAAGCGGCGAAAACTGCGGCGGCTGATGCGGTCGCTGTCAAAACAGCGCTGCTCCAGATCCTCGAGTGCGTCCAGATCATCCAGCACGCCCCTGCGAATCGTTACGGCCACCTTGTCACTCCTGTCACTGCTGTCGGACTTAACTTTAACCATTCTTTGCAGCCCATGGAGGGCGATTTTCTTTGGGCGTATGATGCGGACGCATTTTCCATCACCGCCGCGCCCAGGATGAGGCCATGCCCGCACAACTGCTGATCGTCGTTGACCGACTGGAACACTGGCAGCCGTTTTACCCCTCATCGGCCGTGGTGGCCCTGCCCGACTATCTGTCGGGTAAGGCGGTGCCGGCCAAAGCCGAGGCGGTGCGGGTGATCAACCTGTGCAACTCATCGGAATACCTGAGCGAGGGCTATTACTGCTCGCTGCTGGCCGAAGCCCGTGGCCACAAGGTGATGCCGACGGTGCCCACCCTTAACGATCTGCGCTCGCGCGGCCTTTACCTGCTGCAGCTGGAGGGGATCGAAGGGGTGCTGGAGAAAAAGCTCAACGACAGCCCGCGCGACAAGGCGATCACGGTGATGAGCTACTTCGGCACCACCAGCTTTGAACCCTTGCAGGGGCTGGCGCGCCGACTGTTCGACCGCTTTCCCTGCCCGATCCTGCGCATTGAACTCAACTATCGCAAAGGTTGGCAGCTGACCAAGCTCGAGCCGCTGCCGCTGACCGCGCTGACCGAGGACAATCAGCAAAGCGAGTTTGCCGCCGCACTCGACTATCACAGCAAGCAACTGTGGCTAGGCCCGCGCAAGCGCAAACAGTACCGCCACGCCATGGCCATTCTGGTTAACCCCAACGAAGAGCTGCCGCCCTCCGACAAGCCGGCGCTGCAGCGTTTCATCAAGGCGGCCAACAAGCTGGGCATCGATGCCGAGCTGATCGACAAGCGCGAATATGGCCGCCTGGGCGAGTACGACGCGCTCTTTATCCGCGAAACCACCGCCATCGACCACCACACCTACCGCTTTGCCAAGAAGGCCGAGGCGGAAGAGATGGTGGTGATCGACGACTCCAACTCGATCCTGCGCTGCTGCAACAAGGTCTACTTGCACGACATGTTCCGCCATAACGGCGTGCCGTCGCCCACCACCCTGATTGTCGGCAGTTATGAAGACGACCCAGCCGGCCGCATCGAGGCCAGCCTCGGCTACCCGCTGGTGCTCAAGATCCCGGATGGCTCCTTCTCGCGCGGGGTATCCAAGGTCAGCAACCGCAAAGAGCTGCAAAAGAGCCTCAAGGCCCTGTTTACCCGCTCAGCCCTGATCCTGGCCCAGGAATTTGTGCCCACCGAGTACGACTGGCGCATCGGCATCCTCAACGGCAAGCCGATCTATGCCTGCCGCTACTACATGGTCAAAGACCATTGGCAGATCTACAAACATGAGGCCGACAAACCCAAGGGCGAGCGGCGGGTACGCAGCGGCGGCTGGGACACCCTGCCCACCTACGAAGTACCGCGGGTAGTGCTGGATGCCGCCGTTAAGGCGGCGCGGCCAGTGGGCAACAGCCTGTATGGCATCGACATCAAGCAGGGCGGCAACAAGGCCTATGTGATCGAGGTAAACGACAACCCCAGCATCGACCATGAAGTGGAAGATGCATTCCTCGGCGATGAGCTTTACATGCTGATCATGCAGGAATTTTTACGGCGCATGGAGGATAAGGGGCGCTGAGCGGCAGAGAGAGGCGGGTTAATCGTTAACCAGATCTGACGCGCAGACAGGCGCTGGCGCTGCTGCTAGAGTGCGCTCTGGACCAAGGCAGGCAAAGGGGGATGGGCAGTGTTGAAGCAGCTGTTGCACGCCATCAACCACTTCGATTTCGGCGACACGCCGCAGCAGATCGAGGTGAGCCGCCAGCGGCTCCTGATCCGTTTTTTTGCCGTCGCTGGCTCGGCCTTTC
>JAGOCY010000041.1 GCA_017998495.1 Corallincola sp. | reverse complement strand
CGTCAGATTGTCACCCTGACCTATCCCCACATCGGTAACACCGGCGTTAATAGTGAAGATGAGGAATCTGGCGAGATTCTGGCCACCGGCCTCGTCATCCGCGACCTGCCGCTGATTGCCAGCAACTTCCGCAGTCAGGAAAGCCTCTCCGCCTACCTCAAGCGGCGCAATGTGGTCGGCATCGCCGACATCGACACGCGCAAGCTGACCCGCATCCTGCGCGACAAAGGCGCCCAGAACGGCTGCATCATGGCCGGTGATATCGACGAAGCCAAAGCCCTGGCTGCGGCCAAGGCCTTCCCCGGTCTGAAGGGGATGGATCTGGCCAAAGAGGTCACCTGCGCGCGCCCCTACCAGTGGCGTGACACCAGCTGGCAGCTGGGCCGTGGCCACAGCAGCAAGGGCGACAGCGAGCTGCCGTTCCATGTGGTGGCCTATGACTTTGGCGTCAAGCGCAACATCCTGCGCATGCTGGTGGATCGCGGCTGCAAGCTGACTGTGGTCCCGGCCACAACCTGCGCCGCCGAGGTGTTGGCACTCAACCCCGATGGCATCTTCCTCTCCAACGGCCCAGGCGACCCTGCCCCGTGCGACTACGCCATCGCCGCCATCCGCGAGTTCCTGACCACCGACATCCCGGTGTTTGGCATCTGTCTCGGTCACCAGTTGCTGGCGCTGGCTAGCGGTGCCCAGACCCTGAAGATGAAGTTTGGTCACCATGGTGCCAACCACCCGGTGAAAGACCTCGACCGTAACTGCGTGATGATCACCAGCCAGAACCACGGTTTTGCCGTGGACGAGGCGACTCTGCCTGCCAACCTGCGGCCGACCCACGTGTCGCTGTTCGATGGCTCGCTGCAGGGGATCCATCGCACCGACAAGCCGGCGTTCAGCTTCCAGGGTCACCCGGAAGCCAGCCCCGGTCCTAACGATGCTGCGCCGCTCTTTGACCATTTCATCGAGCTGATGCAAGCGCGCCAGAGTCAGTAACGGACCGGTTTGAAGGGGTGAACCATGCCAAAGCGTACAGATCTTAAAAGCATCCTGATCATCGGTGCCGGTCCTATCGTCATCGGTCAGGCCTGTGAGTTTGACTATTCCGGCGCCCAGGCCTGCAAGGCGCTGCGTGAAGAGGGTTACCGGGTCATTCTGGTCAACTCCAACCCGGCCACCATCATGACCGATCCGGAGATGGCCGACGCCACCTATATCGAGCCGATTCACTGGCAGGTGGTGGAGAAGATCATCGAGAAGGAGCGGCCCTGCGCCATCCTGCCGACCATGGGCGGCCAGACCGCGCTCAACTGCGCCCTGGAGCTGGCCGAGCATGGCGTGCTTGAGAAGTACGGCGTGCAGATGATCGGCGCCACCGCCTCGGCCATCCGCAAGGCCGAAGATCGCGAACTGTTCGACCGGGCGATGAAGTCCATTGGCCTGGCCTGCCCGCGCGCCAAGACTGCCCACAGCATGGAAGAAGCCTTCTCGGTGCTCGAGGATATCGGCTTTCCGTGCATTATCCGCCCCAGCTTCACCATGGGCGGCAGCGGCGGCGGTATCGCCTATAACCGCGAAGAGTTCGAAGAGATTTGTACTCGCGGCCTCGATCTGTCGCCGACCAAAGAGCTGCTCATCGACGAGTCGCTGATCGGCTGGAAAGAGTATGAGATGGAGGTGGTGCGTGACCGCAAGGACAACTGCATCATCGTCTGTACCATCGAGAACTTCGACCCCATGGGCGTGCACACCGGTGACTCCATCACCGTGGCCCCGGCCCAGACCCTGACCGACAAAGAGTTCCAGATCATGCGTGATGCGGCCATGGCCGTACTGCGCGAGATCGGCGTCGAAACCGGCGGTTCCAACGTCCAGTTCGGTATCAACCCGGAAGACGGACGGATGGTAATCATCGAGATGAACCCGCGCGTGTCGCGGTCCTCGGCGCTCGCTTCCAAGGCCACCGGCTTCCCGATCGCCAAGGTCGCAGCCAAGCTGGCCATCGGTTACACCCTCGATGAACTGGCCAATGACATCACCGGCGGCAAGACCCCGGCGTCCTTTGAGCCGGCCATCGACTATGTGGTCACCAAGGTGCCACGCTTTAACTTCGAGAAGTTTGCTGGCGCCAACGACCGTTTGACCACCCAGATGAAATCGGTGGGTGAGGTGATGGCCATTGGTCGCACCCAGCAGGAATCCCTGCACAAGGCGCTGCGTGGCCTTGAGATCGGCGTGGCGGGCTTTGACCCGATCGTCGACCTCAAGAGCGACGATGCCATGACCATTATCCGTCGCGAACTGAAGGAGCCGGGCTCGCACCGCCTGTGGTACATCGCTGACGCCTTCCGCGCCGGTCTGTCGGTGGAAGACATCTTTGCCCTGACCAAGATCGACCCCTGGTTCCTGGTGCAGATCGAAGAGCTGATCAAGCTCGAAGGCGAAGTCGCTGCCCGTGGCCAGCATGGCCTGGATGCTGACTTCCTGCGCAAGCTCAAGCGCAAGGGCTTTGCCGACGCCCGTCTGGCCAAGCTCACTGGCGTCAGCGAAGCGGAGATCCGCAAGCTGCGCCATCGTCTGGCCATCCACCCGGTGTACAAGCGGGTGGATACCTGCGCCGCCGAGTTCTCGACCAACACCGCCTACATGTACTCCAGCTATGACGAGGAGTGCGAAGCCCAGCCGACCAGCCGTGACAAGATCATGGTGCTCGGTGGTGGCCCCAACCGTATCGGTCAGGGCATCGAGTTCGACTACTGCTGCGTCCATGCCGCCCTCGCCATGCGTGAAGATGGCTATGAGACCATCATGGTCAACTGTAACCCGGAAACCGTCTCTACCGATTACGACACCTCAGACCGCCTCTACTTCGAGCCGGTGACCCTGGAAGATGTGCTCGAAATCGTGCGCGTCGAACAGCCCAAAGGGGTGATCGTCCAGTTCGGTGGTCAGACCCCGCTCAAGCTGGCCCGTGCCCTGGAAGCCGCTGGCGTGCCGATCATCGGTACCAGCCCGGATGCCATCGACCGCGCCGAAGACCGCGAACGTTTCCAGCAGGCGGTTGAACGCCTCGGCCTGCTGCAGCCGGAAAACGCCACTGTCACCAAGCTGGAAGAAGCGGTGGCGGCGGCCGAGCGCATCACCTATCCGCTGGTGGTCCGCCCCTCCTACGTACTGGGTGGCCGGGCAATGGAAGTGGTGCACGACGAGCAGGACCTGCGCCGCTACTTCGCCGAGGCGGTGAGCGTCTCCAACGATTCGCCGGTGTTGCTGGATCGCTTCCTCGACAACGCCATCGAAGTGGATGTGGACGCCCTGTGTGACGGCACCCAGGTGCTGGTGGGCGGCATCATGGAGCATATCGAACAGGCAGGGGTTCACTCCGGTGACTCCGCCTGCTCGCTGCCGCCCTACACCCTGAGCGCCGAAGTGCAGGATCGCATCCGTGAGCAGGCCACCAAACTGGCCTTCGAGCTGGGAGTGATCGGCCTGATGAACATCCAGTTCGCGGTCAAGGATGGCGACATCTACCTGATTGAGGTCAATCCGCGCGCTGCTCGTACCGTGCCTTTCGTCTCCAAGGCGATTGGCGTACCGCTGGCCAAGGTCGCCGCGCGCATCATGGTCGGCCAGTCGCTGGCCAGCCAGGGGGTGACCCGCGAGATCGTGCCGCCTTACTTCTCGGTCAAGGAAGTGGTGCTGCCGTTCAACAAGTTCCCCGGTGTTGACCCGATCCTGGGGCCGGAGATGCGCTCCACCGGTGAGGTGATGGGCGTGGGTGAAACCTTTGCCGAGGCCTTTGCCAAGGCCGAACTGGGCGCCAACAAGAACCCGGCCCGAGGTGGCGGTCGCGCCCTGCTGTCAGTGCGTGAAGGCGACAAAAAGCGGGTGGTGGAGCTTGCCCGTCAGCTGCGCGAGCTGGGCTACGAGCTCGATGCCACCGCCGGCACCGCCAAAGTGCTGGCTGCTGCCGGGGTTGAAGCGCGGCTGGTGAACAAGGTGCACGAAGGGCGTCCGCACATTCTCGACCGTCTGAAGAACGGCGAGTACACCTACATCGTTAACACCACCGAAGGCCGCCAGGCGATCAAGGACTCGGTCACCATCCGTCGTGGTGCCCTGCAGTACAAGGTCAACTACACCACCACCCTCAATGGTGCGGTAGCTACCTGTATGGCTCACAAGGCCGATGACCGTGGTCGGGTGACCTCGGTGCAGGAACTGCACAAACGCACAGCGGCACAAGCATCATGAACAAGATCCCGATGACCGTGCGCGGCTCTGAACTGCTGCGCGCCGAACTGAACGAACTCAAGCTGGTGCGTCGCCCGGCGATCACTCAGGCAATTGCCGAGGCCCGTGCCCTCGGCGATCTCAAGGAGAACGCCGAGTATCACGCGGCGCGTGAACAGCAGAGTTTCTGTGAGGGGCGGATCCAGGAGATCGAGAGCAAGTTGTCTAACGCCCAGATCATCGATGTCACCAAGATGGCCAACCATGGCAAGGTGATCTTCGGTGCGACGGTGCAGCTGCTCAACCTCAACACCGAGGATGAGCTGAGCTATCGCATCGTTGGCGACGACGAGGCGGACATCAAGGCCAACCTGATCAGCGTCAATTCGCCGATTGCCCGTGGTCTGATTGGCAAGATGACCGGCGATCAGGTGTCGATCCATACCCCCAGTGGCAAGGTCGACTACGAGATCCTGGATGTGCTCTACGTCTGAGGGTAGCGGCCAGGCACAAAAAAGGGGCCGGATGTTGGCCCCTTTTGTTTTCGCCGGCGCTGTTAGCGCTTGGGCAGGCTGATCACCGGTTCGTTGGCCGGACGGTAGAAGACGGCGGTCTTGCCGATCAGCTGCACTAGGGTGCAGGCA
Organism: Corallincola sp.; assembly: GCA_017998495.1. Lineage (GTDB taxonomy): Bacteria > Pseudomonadota > Gammaproteobacteria > Enterobacterales > Neiellaceae > RGIG665. Next base: position 3,615 of record JAGOCY010000041.1, on the reverse strand, counting down.
GTGTGGGCGACGATGGTGTTGATCACGGCTTGGCGCATCTCGCGATCATCACCGGGCAGCTTCACCTTGATTAGTTCATGGTGACCAAGGGCCAGATCGATCTCGGCCATCACCCCTTCGGTGAGGCCGTTATTGCCCAGCAGCACCACCGGCTTGAGCGGGTGGGCGAGGCCCTTGAGGTATTGTTTCTGTTTGGTGGTGAGCGGCTTGCTCATACTCTAATTCCACGTGACTCGCTTGAAAGTGCGCCATTGTACCCCCAGATCGGGGAGCTGCCCATGGAGGCGATGACTGCAGATGAACAAAGCCAAGGTAAAACGCACCGCCAGCAGCAAGCGCTGGCTGCAGGAACATTTTGACGATCCTTACGTCAAGCAGGCGCAGAAAGAGGGTTGGCGCTCACGCGCGGTGTTCAAGCTGGCCGAGATCCAGCAGCAGGACCGCATCATTCGCCCCGGCGACAAGGTGGTGGATCTGGGGGCCGCGCCCGGCGGCTGGAGCCAGTATGCCGCCCAGCAGGTGGGTGAGCGGGGCCATGTCTACGCCTGTGATCTGCTGGCAATGGACGCCCTGCCCAATGTCTCCTTCCTGCAGGGGGATTTTCGCGAAGAGACGGTACTCAATGCCTTGCTGGAGCGCATGGGCGGCAATGCCAACGTGGTGCTGTCCGACATGGCCCCCAACATGAGCGGTGAGGACGTGGTCGATCAGGCCAGGTCCATGTATCTGGTGGAGCTGGCGCTGGATATGTGCAGGCAGGTGCTGGGCAAAGATGGCCGTTTTGTTGTCAAAGTATTTCAGGGGGCCGGCTTCGATGAGTACATCAAAGCGGTCCGGGCCCAGTTCTCCAGCGTAAAAGTGAGAAAGCCGGATGCTTCCAGAGCCCGCTCGCGCGAGGTCTACCTGGTGGCTGCTGGTTTCAAACTGGTGTAACTTACCAATCCAGTAGGCTATTAGGCCGGAGGTTAAAGCGTGGGCGATTTGGCAAAAAATCTGGTGCTGTGGCTGGTGATCGCCGTGGTGCTGATGTCGGTGGTTAATGGCATTACCAGTCAGGAGAGCCGTCAGCGCGAAATGACCTATTCGGCCTTCCTGGAGTCGGTCGATCAGGGTGAGGTGACCCGCGCCACCTTCAAGGATGGCGGCGTGATCATCGCCGAGCGTCGTGACAACAGCAAAGTGGTGGTCAATCAGCCGGGTTATGACGCCGAGCTGATCAATCAGCTGGTCAACAACAAGGTGGAGATCATCGGTGAGCCGGCCGAGCAGCCGGGCTTCCTGTCGCAGATCTTCATCTCCTGGTTCCCGATGCTGCTGTTGATCGGCGTCTGGATCTTCTTTATGCGTCAGATGCAGGGCGGTGGCGGCAAAGGGGCGATGAGCTTCGGCAAGAGCCGCGCCCGACTGCTGACCGAAGATCAGATCAAGACCACTTTCGCTGATGTCGCCGGTTGCGACGAGGCCAAGGAAGAGGTTTCCGAGCTGGTCGATTACCTGCGCGACCCTGCCAAGTTCCAGAAGCTGGGCGGCCGCATCCCCAAAGGGGTGCTGATGGTCGGTTCCCCCGGTACCGGTAAAACCCTGCTGGCCCGCGCCATCGCCGGTGAAGCTAAAGTGCCCTTCTTCACCATCTCCGGTTCCGACTTCGTCGAGATGTTCGTCGGCGTTGGCGCCTCGCGCGTGCGCGACATGTTTGAGCAGGCCAAGAAGGCGGCTCCCTGTATCGTCTTTATCGATGAAATCGACGCCGTCGGTCGCCAGCGCGGTGCCGGCCTTGGCGGTGGCCATGACGAACGCGAACAGACCCTCAACCAGATGCTGGTAGAGATGGACGGCTTTGACGGTAACGAAGGGGTGATCGTGATCGCCGCTACCAACCGTCCGGACGTGCTTGACCCGGCGTTGCTGCGTCCTGGCCGTTTTGACCGCCAGGTGGTGGTCGGCTTGCCTGACGTGCGTGGCCGCGAGCAGATCCTCAAGGTGCATATGCGTAAGGTGCCGATCGCCGATGACGTTGAAGCTTCGGTGATCGCCCGTGGCACCCCCGGTTTCTCGGGTGCCGAGCTGGCCAACCTGGTCAACGAAGCCGCCCTGTTCGCTGCCCGCGCTAACAAGCGGTTGGTGTCGATGGACGAGTTCGAAAAGGCCAAAGACAAGATCATGATGGGCGCTGAGCGCCGCTCGCTGGTGATGAGCGAGGAGGAGAAGGAGTCGACTGCCTATCACGAGGCCGGCCACGCCATCATCGGCCGTCTGGTGCCAGACCACGATCCGGTGCACAAGGTCACCATCATTCCGCGCGGTCGCGCCTTGGGCGTCACCATGTTCCTGCCAGAGCGCGATCAGATCAGCATCAGCAAACAGAAGCTGGAGAGCAAAATCTCTGTGGCCTACGGTGGGCGTTTGGCCGAAGAGCTGATCTATGGCGTCGAGAAGGTCTCCACCGGTGCCTCTCAGGACATCAAGTACGCCACTGAGCTGGCGCGCAAGATGATCACCCAATGGGGCTTTTCCGAGAAGCTGGGGCCGCTGCTGTATGCCGATGAAGAGGGTGAGGTGTTCCTGGGCCGCAGTATGGCCAAGCCCAAACATATGTCGGACGAGACCGCCCGCGCCATCGATGAAGAGATCAAGCGTGTCATCGACCGCAACTATCAGCGCGCTCGCCAGCTGCTGGAAGAGAACATGGATATTCTCCACGCCATGAAAGACGCGCTGATGAAATATGAAACCATCGATGTCGGTCAGGTGGATGATCTGATGGCCCGTCGTCCGGTACGTGAACCGGCGGGCTGGAGTGAGCCGCCGCGCAAGCTCGATGATGGTAGCGGCCCCACCGCCACCACCACTGAGTTGCCGCCACAAACGCCGGCTGCTGGCACCAGCGCCAGCTGAGCCCAAGGCTTTGGCTTTGCGCCCCGGTTCTGCCGGGGCGCACTGTTTCCAGCTTTCAGGATATTGAGATGCAACTCGCTTTAGCAGACCGTCTCGTCGATCTCAGCTCGCCGTTGGTGATGGGGATCGTCAATGTCACCCCCGATTCTTTCAGTGATGGTGGCCAATACGCGTGCACGGCGCGGGCCATCGACCATGCCCTGCAGCTGGTAGCCGATGGCGCGGCCATGGTCGATATCGGCGGTGAGTCGACCCGACCGGGCGCTGATGCCGTCAGCGAGGCGGAGGAATTGGCGCGGGTGGTGCCAGTGATCGAAGGGATTCGGGCGCAAAGCAATGTGATCATCTCGGTCGATACCAGCAAACCTGTGGTGATGGCGGCAGCGGTGGCGGCTGGCGCCCAGCTGATCAATGACGTCTGGGCCCTGCGCCAGCCGGGGGCGCTGGCGGTGGCAGCGGCCAGCCGTGCTGCGGTCTGCCTGATGCACATGCAGGGCGAGCCGCGCACCATGCAACAGGCGCCCGATTACCAGGATGTGGTGGTTGAGGTCGCGGCTTTTTTGCAGCACCGCATTGCGGACTGTGTGGCCGCCGGAATCAGCCGGGATCGCATTGTTGTTGATCCTGGCTTCGGCTTTGGCAAGAACCTCAGCCATAATTTCCAACTATTGGCGCGATTGAACGAGCTGGCCGGCGAACTGCCGTTGCTGGCAGGGATGT
>JAGOCY010000040.1 GCA_017998495.1 Corallincola sp. | reverse complement strand
ACCTGCCGCCATCAACAGGCCGGCAACGAAGGCAACTGCTTTACTCTTCACGCGGGAACCTTCCTTAGTACGGTTCTGCTGCAAGGTTACCGCTGCTGTCATTTACCGCCTGATCTGGCTAAAATCACAGCGCGATCCAAATGTGTTTTCTAGTCTAGCCGGAAACTGAAAGACCTTAACCTATGGCGGTATTGAACGTCCTGCACTTTCCCGACGAGCGACTTCGCACCGTAGCGTCCCCTGTGGATCAGATCAACGACGAAGTTCGCAAAATTGTCGATGACATGTTCGAAACCATGCACGCAGAGAAAGGTATAGGCCTTGCTGCCACGCAGGTGAATATTCATAAGCAGATTATTGTGATGGATGTCGCGAGCGAAGGCAGCGAGCCCCGCGTGTTCATCAACCCGCGCATCATCGAACGCGATGGTGTGCAGGTGTACGAAGAGGGCTGTTTGTCGGTCCCCGGCAACTATGCGCCCGTTGAGCGAGCCGCCCACCTTGTGGTCGAAGCCCTTGATCGTAACGGCCAACCGTTCCGGCTGGAGGCCGAAGGTTTGCTCGCCGTCTGCATCCAGCATGAGATGGATCACCTGCAGGGCAAACTCTTTGTCGATTATCTGTCCCCGCTGAAACGTCAGCGCATTCGCCAGAAGCTGGAAAAAGCCGAGCGCGACAAAACCCGTAACGGCTGATCAGGAGTATTCCAGCTTGCGCATTGTTTTTGCCGGTACACCGGAGTTTGCCGCCGTCCATCTGTCGGCCCTGATTGCCAGCGGTCATCAGCTGGTGGGAGTACTGACCCAACCCGATCGGCCTGCTGGCCGTGGCCAGAAGTTGACCCCCAGCCCAGTGAAACTGGTGGCCGAGCAGTATGGTTTGCCACTGGCTCAACCGCAGTCACTCAAACCAATAGAGGCTCAGCAGGCATTGGCTGCGTGGCAGCCGGATCTGCTGGTGGTAGTCGCCTATGGCCTGCTGCTGCCCAAGGCGGTGCTCGAGCAGCCCCGTTATGGTTGCATTAACGTGCATGGCTCGTTGTTGCCGCGCTGGCGCGGCGCCGCGCCCATCCAGCGCGCCATCGAGGCGGGCGACGCCGAAACCGGGGTGACCATCATGCAGATGGATGAAGGGTTAGACACTGGCGCCATGCTGCTCAAAGCCCACTGCCCGATTAACCCCAGTGATACCAGCGCATCGATCTTTACCACCCTCAGCCAACTGGGGCCAGAGGCATTAATCGCGGCTATTGCCGGCCTAAAACAGGGCTCGCTGGTGGCCGAGCCTCAGGATCACAGCCAAGCGACCTATGCCACCAAGCTGAGCAAAGACGAAGGTCTGCTCGATTGGCAGCAGCCAGCTGCAGTGCTGGAACGCCGCATCCGCGCCTTCTGGCCGTGGCCGGGTACGGCCTTTGGTCATCAGGGCTGGCGCATCAAGGTGAGTAACGCGACCGTCAGCAGCGGCTTGGGCCAGCCAGGTACCATCCTTAAAGCGGATAGCCAGCGGCTCGAGATCGCCTGCGCTGAGGGCAGCCTCTGTTTCAGCGAGTTGCAGCTGCCCGGCAAGAAAAGCCAGCCACTGGCCGACATCATTAATGGCCACCCGCAGCTATTCATCGCTGGCCAGCAGCTGGATGGCCGCCATGAGTGAATTCGTGCAGGGCGCCGACGTTCGCGCTGCGGCGGCGCGTCTGCTGTGGCAGGTAATTGATGGCGGCCGGGCCCTGAGCCCAGAGCTGAATTATGCCCAGTCTCGGCTACGCGATGGCCGCGACCGCGCCCTGCTGCAACAGCTGTGCTTTGGCGTGCTGCGCGATCTGCCGCGCTTTGACCACCTCAGTCGCCAGCTGCTGGAAAAGCCTCTGGCACGCGATGCGCGGCCGATCCATTTCCTGCTGCTGGTGGGCCTGTGGCAGCTGCGCGACAGCCGCATTCCCGCCCATGCCGCCGTGGCCGCCACCGTAGCAGCAGCGGCACTGATGCGAGCGCCAGGCCTCAAGGGGCTGGTCAATGCGGTGCTGCGTCGTTATCAACGGGAGCAGGCCGAACTGGAGCAGCAAGCGGTGAGCGAGGTGATCGCCAGCGCCCACCCCAGCTGGCTGCTCAAGCGCTTGCAGCGTGCCTACCCCGAGCAATGGCCGCAGATCGTCGCCGCCAACAACAATCAGCCACCGATCTGGCTGCGGCCCAACCAGCGTCAGTTGTCACCGGCAGCCTACAGCGAGCTGCTGGAACGGGCTGGCATCGACCATCAGCCGCCCACCGATTTTGGCGCCATCGCCCTTAATGGCGGCATGGCCGTGGACCAGCTGCCAGGCTTCAGTGACGGCGCGGTGTTCATTCAGGATGGTGCCGCCCAGCTCGCCGCCATCTATCTCGACCCGCAGCCAGGCGAACGCATTCTTGATGCCTGTGCCGCCCCCGGTGGCAAAACCAGCCATCTGCTCGAACTGCAACCCGAACTGGCGGAAGTCGTGGCCCTCGACTGCGATGAGGGGCGTCTGGACCGGGTTGAGGAGAACCTACAGCGGCTGCGGCTTCACGCCACCATCCGCTGTGGCGATGGCCGCCACCCTGAGCAGTGGTGGGATGGTCAGCCATTCGATCGCATTCTGGTCGACGCCCCCTGTACCGCCACTGGCGTTATCCGCCGCCACCCCGAGATCAAATGGCTGCGCCGCGACAGCGATGTCGCGCCGCTGGTGGAAACCCAGCGCCAGTTGCTGGACGCCCTCTGGCCCCTGCTCAAAGCTGGCGGTACCCTGCTCTACGCCACCTGTTCGCTGCTACCCGAGGAGAACAGCGAGCAGATCGCGGCCTTCCTTGAACGCCATGCCGATGCCCGACTGCTGCCCCTGCCAGGCCAGCCACAGGCCAGCTGGCGTCAGCGGCTGCCGGGGGATGAGGGCATGGATGGATTCTTCTACGGGTTGCTGGGCAAGGCTCTATAATCGCGCCGTCGTGCGCCAGGAAAGGCTGCCATGAAGATCATCATTGTTGGCGCAGGTCAGGTGGGTGCCACCCTGGCGGAAAATCTGGTCGGTGAAAAGAACGACATCACCGTCATCGACCACAGCTTGGCCCGGCTGCAACAGCTTAAGGACAAGCTTGATCTCAAGGTGGTGCTGGGCCAGGGCTCACACCCCTCGACGCTGCGCAATGCCGGCGCCGAAGATGCCGAGATGCTGATCGCGGTGACCGATTCCGATGAGACCAACATGGTCGCCTGTCAGGTAGCCAGCACCCTGTTCAACACCCCAACCAAGATCGCCCGCATCCGCTCGCAGGAATACCTGAGCTACAAAGCCCAGCTGTTTCACAGCCAGGAGATCCCGGTTGACCACTTTATCGCCCCGGAACAGCTGGTTACCCAATACATCAGCAACCTGATCGAATACCCCGGCGCCCTGCAGGTAGTCGAGTTTGCCGACGGCAAGGTATCGCTGGTAGCCGTTAAGGCCTATTACGGCGGGCCATTGGTGGGCAATGCCCTGTCGACCCTCAAGGATCACATGCCCGATGTGGAGACCCGGGTTGCGGCCATCTTTCGCCGTGGCAAGGCGATCCGGCCACAGGGCACCACCATCATCGAGGCTGACGACGAGGTGTTCTTTGTCGCCGACACCCGCCATATCCGCTCAGTGATGGCAGAGCTGCAACGGCTGGAGAGTGACTACAAGCGCATCATTATCGTCGGTGGCGGTAACATCGGCCTCGGGTTGGCCAAAGCGCTGGAGCGCGACCACCAGGTCAAGCTGATCGAACGTGATGCTGAGCGTGCCAACCGCCTGGCCCGTGAGCTGACCAACGCCACCGTTTTCTGTGGTGACGCCGCCGATCAGGAGCTGTTGCTGGAGGAGCATATCGGCGAAACCGATCTGTTCATCGCGGTCACCAACAATGATGAAGCCAACATCATGTCGGCACTGCTGGCCAAGCGGCTGGGTGTCGGCAAAACCATGGTGCTGATCCAGCGTGCCATCTACGCCGATCTGGTGCAGGGGGGGCAGATCGATATCGCCATCAGCCCACAGCAGGCCACCGTCTCTACCCTGCTGTCACGGGTGCGCCGTGGTGACATGGTGAACGTCTACTCGTTACGGCGCGGCGCTGCCGAAGCCATTGAGGCGATCGCTCACGGTGATGCCAACACCTCAAGGGTGGTGGGCCGCACCATTGGCGAACTCAAGCTGCCTCCCGGCGCCACTATCGGCGCCATTGTGCGCGGTGACGACGTGCTGATCGCCCATGACAGCACCCGCATCGACAGCAACGACCATGTGATCCTGTTTCTGATCGACAAGCGCCACATCGGCGACATTGAGAAGCTGTTCCAGCCCAGCGCTTTCTTCTTTTAATTAGGGGACCAGCCGCGTGATCAACTTCCGCCTCATCGCTCTGGTGACCGGGTTATTCCTGACCAAGCTGGCGCTACTGATGCTGGTTCCAGCCGCCGTCGGCTTCGGCGATCAGAGTGAGTGGAGCTTCACCTTCCTGCGCTCGGCCGGTATCACCTTTGTTGCCGCCGTGCTGCTGCTGCGCTGGTCCGGCGACGTGCGTCGCCGTCTCGATCAGATCACCATGCGCGTACGCGACATGTTTGTGATCACCAATGCCGTCTGGTTACTGGTCTCCAGCTTTGCCGCACTGCCGCTGGTGTTCATTCCCGAGGTGGATTACACCGACGCCTTCTTCGAGACCATGTCCGGCATCACCACCACAGGGTCAACGGTGCTCGTCGGCCTCGATCAGATGCCCAAGAGCGTGCTGCTATGGCGCTCCTTGCTGCAGTGGGTCGGTGGCATCGGCTTTATCGTGGTGGGGGTAGCGATTCTGCCCTTCCTCAACGTCGGTGGTATGAAGCTGTTCCGCACCGAGTCCTCCGACTGGTCAGACAAACCTGTGGCCCAGACCGCAGCCTTCACCCAATACCTGCTGCGTATCTACATGATGGTCACCCTGACGGGCGTAGCCGCTTTCTGGCTAGCCGGCATGAACCTGTTTGATGCCGTCAACCACGCCATGACCAGCGTGTCGACCGGCGGTTACTCCACCTCCGACAACTCGCTGGCCAATTTTCCGGTGCCCTCCCACTGGGTTGCGGCCCTGTTCATGTTTATTGGCGGTATGCCCTTTACCCTGCTAGTGCGCCTGCTGACCAACCGTGACTGGCGGGCCCTGCGCGATGAGCAGTTTATTGGCTACTTCCAATTCATCCTTTATGCCAGCGTCATTCTGGCGCTATGGCTAAGCCTGACCCGTGGCGACTATTGGCTGGACGCTTTTCGCCTGTCGCTGGTCAACGTGATCTCGGTGGTGACCACCACCGGCTATGCCCTTACCGATTATTCGGTATGGGGCGGCTTTGCCGTATCGCTGTTCTTTTTTCTGACCTTTGTGGGTGGCTGCTCCGGCTCCACTGCGGGCGGCCTCAAGATCTTCCGCTTTCAGGTGGCGCTCAGAGTCGTCAGCCAGCACCTCAAACAATCGATCCACCCGGCAGGGGTGTTTTCGCGCCGCTATAACGGCAACGCCATCAGTGACAGCGTCATCAACTCGATGATTGTGCTGTTTATTCTGTTCATGATGACCTGGACCATCATGACTGTCTGTCTGGCCCTGATCGGTCTCGACTTTGTCACTGCCGCCACTGGCGCCCTTACCGCCATCTGTAACGTCGGCCCCGGTTTGGGGCCCACGATTGGCCCGGCCGGCAACTTCTCATCGCTGCCCGATGCCGCCAAGTGGATCCTGTCGATCGGCATGCTGCTCGGTCGACTGGAAGTGACCACCTGTGTGGTGCTGCTGCTGCCGCGCTTCTGGCGCCAGTAAGGGTTAACTGAGCAGGCTGCGGGCAAAGGCGCGCACTTTGTCCCAATCGGTCAGCTCGATGTCGGTGCGCGGATCTGTGGGGCCAGCGGTCAGCCACATGATGAAGCGGATCATCAGCCGGTCGAACCAGCGGTAGCGGGGATAGCGCAGCGCCCCGGCAAACACCGCCAGCCGTTGCGGCTGCCACACTGATTTCTTGAGGAAAGTGCGCATGTAGGGGCTGCCCTGAGGCGTGTCTTTACCCGGCTTGCGCGCCGTCAGGTTGACGCAGAAGAAGGCACCATCGCGCGCCGCCAACAGCCTGTGGTGGTCAGCAATAAAGGCATAGAGCGGCTGGGGCAGATGGCCGTAATGGATCGAGGCCCCCACCACCAGCCGCTGGCACTGCTCCAGTTCAGCACGGCTGACCTGGCTCAGCTCGCGCACCACCACCAGCGCGCCCGCTTGCTGCAGTTCACTGGCAATCGCCTCGGCAATGCGCCGGGTTTGGCCCTCGCGGCTCAGATAGAGCAGCAGATAACTCATGTCACCACCGCCGGTTGGGCCAGCCCCTGATCGCGGGTCAGGTTGACGGTGCGCTCGCGCAGCAGCAGCACATCATCTTCGATGCGGATGCCGCCGCAGGGGCGCAGCTGGTCGACCGCGTGCCAGTTGACCAGCTTGCCACCCGGCGCTGCCGCCAGGCTCTTGAGCAGTTCGTCGATGAAGTAGAGCCCCGGCTCAATGGTCACCACCATCCGCGGCTCCAGGGTGCGGGTCAGGCGCAGGTAGGGGTGGTCGGCCGGTGGCGGCGCCGGGGTGCCACGCTCATCGGCCAGATGACCGCCCACATCATGCACCTGCAGCCCAATCAAATGGCCAAGGCCATGGGGAAAAAAGGCGTGGGTCACCCGCTGCTCCACCAGCGCCTCGACACTGCCCGTGGCCACACCATGGTCCACCAGCACCCGAGCGATACCGCGGTGACACTGCTGGTGCAAGTCGGCAAAGCGAGCTCCCGGCACCACCCCGGCCACCAACTGCTGCTGCAGCTGATCCATAGCGACGATCAACTCGGCAAAGGGGCCGGCCGCTGCCGCATAGGTACGGGTAATGTCCGCAGCGTAGCCATTGCAGCTGGCCCCGGCATCGATCAGAAAGCTGAGCCGCGGTGACTGCCGCTGGCGCTCCAGCGCGGTGTAGTGCAACACCGCAGCATGCTGATTGAGGCCGATGATATTGCCATAGGGCAACTCGGTCTCGGCGTGGCCCGTGGCCGCCAGATAGGCCAGATGGATCTCATACTCGCTGCCACCCGCGGCAAAGGCAGTGGCGGCAGCCCGGTGGCCGGCAACCGCCAGCGCACTGGCGGCGGTCATGCAGTCAATCTCGTAATCGCTCTTATAGGCGCGCAGATAATGGAGCTGGTGCAGCACTTCGTCCGGGTTGATGCGTGAAAAGCCCAGCACCCGCGCCAGCTCCACCGCTTCGCCGATATAGGCCGCCTGAGCCAACGGCGGCAACCAGTGGGCCGCGTCATCGGCGCGAGTCAGTACCTGAATAGCGAAGTGATCGCTAACTTCCGGGGGCGGCAGCTGGGGCTCGGCATGCCAGTAATCCTGCGGCTGAAAAAACAGCAGCTTTGGCTTGTCATCGCCATTAACGATCAGCCAACAGTTAGGGCTATCGGTCAACGGCAGCCAGGCCTTGAAATGAGGATTGGCTTTGAACGGGTAGTCCTGATCATCGAGAAACTGGCGGTGCGGCTGGCCCGAATGGATCACCAGATAATCCAGCCCCAGGCGGGCCAAAGCGCCGCGCACTCGCTGCTGCTGAATCGCAATGTGGGCACCGTAGTGGCGGTAAAGCAAAGCGTGATCCACAGTCTTCTCCGTGGCTTGAGGTCCGCAGCAAGCATACACCAGCCGCCCGCCACAGCCAGCCTGAGCGCATTCAAACGACCGTTTAAAGTGAGCGTTGAAAAGTGGTGATTTTGCCGCCACACTGATGCTCTGGTTGGACCAGTTACAAGAGAGGGCAACAGCCCTCCAGCCACCATTCGGGAGAAGCTTAATGATCTATCAACATGCCAACCTTCAAGTCGCCTGGCGCGGCAGTGAAGGGCTGGCGGAACTGGTGCTGGCCGCACCGGGCTCCGTCAACAAATTTGACCGCGATACCCTGGCCGCCTTTGGCGAAGCTGTCGCCACCCTTAGCCACACCCCCGGGGTCCGCGGATTGCTGATCCACTCGAGCAAAGAGGCCTTTGTGGTCGGCGCCGACATCACCGAGTTCCTCGGTCTGTTCCGCCTACCTAAAGAGGAGCTGCTCGGCTGGCTGGCGCGGGCCAATGCCATCTTCAACCAGCTTGAGGATCTACCCTTCCCGACCCTAGCCGCCATCAACGGTTTTGCCCTAGGTGGCGGCTGCGAGCTGGTGTTGGCCACCGATTACCGCCTCGGCAGCCCCGACCTAAAACTCGGCCTGCCTGAAACCAAGCTCGGCATCATGCCGGGGTTTGGTGGCAGTGTGCGCTTACCTCGGGTGATCGGCGCCGACAACGCCATCGAGTGGATCGCCAGCGGCCGCGATAACAGCGCCGAGGCCGCACTGGCGGTGGCTGCCATCGATGGCATAGTCACTCGCGACAAGCTGCTGGCAGCCAGCGAGCGGATGCTGCTGCAAGCCGCCAAGGGCGATCTCGACTGGCGCGCCAAACGCGCCCCCAAGCTGGC
>JAGOCY010000039.1 GCA_017998495.1 Corallincola sp. | reverse complement strand
GTGCCATCCAGGGTCTTGCCGATCAGGGTATGGGCAATGCGCCCCAGCCACTGGGTCTTCTCCAGCCCCAGCGACACCGCCAGCAGCAGCAGGGTGACAATACCCGGGTTAGCCGCACTTTTAATCAGCTCACTGGTGGTGACGAGACCCGAACCAACCACGATCAACAGCACCACGCCAAAGGCGGTAGTGGCATTGACCCTGCCGCTGATCAGCGCGGCCAGCAGCCCAACAAACAGGCTGATGGTCAGCCAGGCCTCGACCCCCAGGCTCATTTCAGCAGCTCTCGCAGGTCTTTAGCTTCCCAGTGGGGGAAGTGCTTGCGCACCAGCGCGTTGAGCTCCAGCTCAAACTCGCTGAAACGTACCAGCTCAGCGCTGCCACTAGTGCGGCCAGCACCGACGATCATGCCGGCTCCGACAGTGACGTTGGTCAGCCGGTCGATGATGATGAACGCACCTGTGCCACGGTTGACGCTGTAGGGGTCAAAAGCCACCGGCTGGTTGAAACGCACCTGGCAACGGGCGATCTCATTCAGCTCCAGGCGTACCGCCTCATGCTGGCTCAGGCTGTTGACATCGATACGGTAATCGATGGCGCTAATCGAACCGGGGGTGGCGCGGGTGGCAATTTTGAAGTCGTACTGTTTGTTGGGCAGCATCGGCTCTTCCGCCATCCACACCACTGTGGCTTCGACGCTATCGCCCACCTGCGGCTGGTTGTTGCTGTGGACCAGCATGTCGCCACGGCTGACATCCACTTCGTCTTTCAGGGTCAGGGTCACCGACTGCGGAGCAAAGGCTTCATCCAGATCGCCATCGAAGGTGACGATGCGGGCGATGGTGGAGCGCTTGCCCGAGGGCAGCACTGTCACTTCGTCGCCCACCCGCACTACGCCGCTGGCCAGGGTGCCGGCAAAGCCGCGGAAATCGAGGTTAGGACGGTTGACGTATTGCACCGGGAAGCGGAAATCCTGGTGATTGAGAGTGGTGGTATCGGCGTCCTCCAGCAGGGTCAGCAGCGGTTCACCGTGATACCAGCCCATCACCTCGCTGCGGCTGACCACATTGTCACCACGCAGCGCCGACATCGGCACAAACTGGATGTTGGGGATACTGAGGTGAGCCGCAAAGGCCAGATAGTCGTCGCGGATCTGATTGAAGGTCTGCTCTCTGTAATCGACCAGATCCATCTTGTTGACGGCCACCACCACTTGGCGAATGCCGAGCAGCGACACAATAAAGCTGTGGCGACGAGTCTGGGTCTGCACCCCGTAGCGTGCATCGATGAGGATGATCGCCAGATCGCAGGTGGAGGCGCCGGTGGCCATGTTGCGAGTGTACTGCTCATGCCCCGGGCAGTCGGCAATGATGAACTTGCGCTTGCTGGTGGAGAAGTAACGGTAGGCCACATCGATGGTGATCCCCTGCTCGCGCTCGGACTGCAGCCCGTCCACCAGCAGCGCCAGATCGATCTCCTGATCGGTGGTGTTGAACTTCTTGGAGTCCTTTTTCAGCGATGCCAGCTGATCGTCATAGATCATCTGGGTGTCGTGCAGCAGGCGGCCGATCAGGGTGCTTTTGCCGTCATCGACGTTGCCGCAGGTGAGAAAGCGCAACAGCCGCTTCTGCTCATGCTGGGCGAGGTAGGCTTCGACATCCTGCTCAATCAGGGCGTTAGTCTGGTTCATGGTTAACTCTCCTACCTCAGAAATAGCCTTCGCGTTTCTTCTGTTCCATCGAGCCGGCCTGATCGTGGTCGATCATCCGCCCCTGACGCTCGCTGGTGCGGGCCAGCAACATCTCCTGAATGATCTCCGGCAGGGTGCTGGCGGTGGATTCCACCGCGCCGGTCAACGGGTAACAACCAAGGGTACGGAAGCGCACCATCTTCATCTCGGGCCGCTCACCAGGGTTAAGCGGCATACGCTCGTCATCGACCATGATCAGGGTGCCGTCGCGCTCCACCACCGGGCGCTCGGCGGCCAGGTACAGCGGCACGATCTCGATGTTTTCCAGGTAGATGTACTGCCAGATATCCAGCTCGGTCCAGTTGGAGAGGGGGAAGACGCGGATGCTCTCACCCTTGTTGACCTTGCCGTTGTACAGGGTCCACAGCTCGGGGCGCTGATTCTTCGGGTCCCAGCGATGGTTTTTGTCGCGGAAGCTGTAAACGCGCTCCTTGGCGCGGCTCTTCTCTTCATCACGGCGCGCACCACCAAAAGCGGCATCAAACCCATACTGGTTGAGCGCCTGCTTGAGGGCTTGGGTCTTCATCACGTCGGTGTGTTTGGCACTGCCATGGGTGAAGGGGCCAATACCGGCCGCCAGCCCCTCGGGGTTGGTGTGCACCAGCAGGTCGAACCCATATTTCTTGGCTGTTTCATCGCGGAATTTGATCATTTCGCGGAACTTCCACGTGGTATCGACGTGCAGTAACGGGAAGGGGATCTTGCCCGGGAAGAACGCCTTGCGGGTCAGATGCAGCATCACCGACGAATCTTTGCCGATGGAGTAGAGCATCACCGGGTTTTCAAACTCGGCCGCCACTTCACGAATGATCTGGATGCTTTCCGCTTCCAGCTGTTTGAGGTGAGTCAGAGTGTACTTGTCGAGCATGCTAAGGGTCCTCGATCAGGCCAAAGCAGCCAGCGCTGCAGGGCTGGCGGCCAGAAAATGGGGGTTAAGCAACGAATCCTGCTGGTTGTAGCGCAGTGGCTGGCGGCTGGCGGCATCCACCACCAGCCCACCGGCAGCAACCAGCACCGCATGGGCGGCAGCCGTATCCCAGGCCATGGTCGGTCCCAGGCGTGGGTAAAGGTCAGCTCGACCATCAGCCACCAGACAGATCTTGAGCGAACTGCCCATGGCCACCAGCTCATGGGCCGGCAGCCGGGCACAGAAGGCTTCCACCTCGGCCCCGGCGTGAGAGCGCGAGCCCACCACCTGCCAGGGTTCGGCCAGCGCGCGCGGGCTGATGGCGCTCAGACCAGCATCATCGACCCGCCAGGCGCCCACCCCGACCTCGGACAAATAGCCGAAACCGAGGGCCGGTGCGTAGACCACCCCCAGCAGCGGCTGGCCGTGATCAATCAGGGCGATATTGACGGTGAACTCGCCGTTACGCTTGATGAACTCCTTGGTGCCATCCAGCGGATCGACCAGCCAAAACCGTTGCCACTGGCTGCGTTCAGCCCAGGGGATCTCGGCCCCCTCCTCCGACAGCAGCGGCAACTCGGGGGAGAGCCGGGCCAGGCCAGCGGCGATCACCGCGTGAGCGGCCCGATCGGCGGCAGTCAGCGGCGATTGGTCCGCCTTATGCTCCACCGCGATCGGCTGGTCATAGACCGCCATGATGGCGTGACCGGCCTCCAGCGCCAGCTGATGCAAAGCCTGCAACAGTGCTGACGGCTGCTGGCTCATGGCTGGCTCGCCTGCAGATAGCCGTTGGCCGCCAGATAATCGACCACCTGCTGGGCCGCTTCGGCAATGCCGAGGGCGCCGCTGTCGAGGCTGATCTCGGCGCTCTGCGGCGCCTCATAGGCCGAATCGATACCGGTGAAGTTGCGGATCTCGCCGGCCCGCGCCTTCTTGTACAGCCCTTTGGGATCGCGCGCTTCACAGGTTTCCAGTGAGGCGTTGATATGGATCTCGATGAACTCGCCGCTATCCACCAGCTGACGGACCATGGCGCGGTCAGCGCGGAATGGCGAGATAAAGGCCGTGAGCACCACCACCCCGGCATCGACAAACAGCTTGGCCAGCTCACCGATGCGGCGGATGTTCTCCACCCGGTCACGGTCGCTGAAACCGAGATCACCACAGAGGCCATGGCGGACGTTGTCACCATCAAGCAGATAGGTGCGCACACCACGGGCGTGGAGCAGTTCCTCCACCACACCGGCGATGGTCGACTTGCCGGCACCAGAGAGGCCGGTAAACCAGAGGATGGCCGGGCGATGGCCGTTGAGGCGGCTGCGGGCCAGTTTGTCCACGCGGTGGGCATGCCAGACGATGTTGCTCAAAGGGAAACCTCCACGGCCGTTGTGGCCGGCACATTAGCGGCTTTTATATTCCAAAAAAATACTAAAAACTAATTTGATAGTTCTTAACGGAATTAAAAACCAAGATGCAGCCGCGCAAGGCTGCGACATAGACGGGAGCTGGCATAGAATAGCCGCCTTTCGTCCGCAGCCGAGCACAGATCATGACCGTCCGCACCCGCGTTGCCCCCTCGCCCACCGGCGATCCTCACGTCGGCACCGCCTACATCGCCCTGTTCAACTACTGCTTTGCCCGCCAGCACGGTGGCCAGTTCATCCTGCGCATTGAAGACACCGATCAGGAGCGCAGCTCGCGCCAGTCAGAGCAGATGATCCTCGACGCCCTGCACTGGCTCGGCCTGTCTTGGGATGAAGGCCCCGATATCGGCGGCCCGGCCGGCCCCTATCGCCAGAGCGAGCGCGCCGCCCTCTATCAGCAGTACGCCGAACAGCTGGTGGCCGCTGGCCACGCCTTCCGCTGCTTCGCCACCCCTGAAGAGCTCGACCAGATGCGCAAGGAGCAGGAAGCGCGCGGCGAACGGCCCCAGTATGACGGCCGCGGCCTCAAGCTGAGCGCCGATGAGGTGGCCGCCCGCCTCGCCGCCGGCGAGCCCCATGTGATCCGCATGAAGGTACCGACGGAGGGCAGCTTCCGCTTCACCGACCACCTGCGTGGCGAGGTGGAGATCCCGTGGGAGACGGTCGACATGCAGGTGCTGATGAAGCGCGACGGCCTGCCCACCTACTTCCTGGCCAACGTGGTCGATGATCACCTGATGGGCATCACCCATGTGTTCCGCGGTGAAGAGTGGCTGCCATCAGCGCCCAAACTCTATCTGCTCTATCAATACTTCGGCTGGACGCCGCCGGTGCTCGGCCATATGCCGCTGCTGCGCAATCCGGACAAGTCCAAGCTGTCCAAGCGCAAGAACCCGACCTCGATCCTCTATTACCAGCGCATGGGCTACCTGCCCGAGGCGCTGCTCAACTACCTCGGCCGTATGGGCTGGTCGATGCCGGATGAGCGCGAGAAGTTCAGCCTTGAGGAGATGATCGCCCATTTCGACATCAGCCGGGTGTCGCTGGGCGGGCCGATCTTCGATCCGGTCAAGCTCGACTGGCTTAACGGCCTGTGGATCCGCGAGAACCTCAGCGACGATCAGCTGATCGCCCGCCTCCAGGAGTGGGCCTTCAACGAGGATTATCTGCGCCAGCTGCTGCCCCACGCCCGCGCCCGCATCGAACGTTTCAGCCAGCTGGCTCCGCTGCTCAACTTTATGTACAGCGGCCTGATCCCGATCGAGCGGCCGATGTTCGAGGCACTGGGGGTGGACAGCGAGCAGCTGCGCAAACAGCTGCAGTTTGTCGCCTGGGACATGGATCAGCTGCGTGACTGGAACAAGGAGGTGATCTTCAATCGCCTCAAGGGGCTGGCCAAAGGGATGAACATCAAGATGAAGGAGTTCATGCCCGCCATCTTCCTGGCCATTGCCGGCACCACCAGCACCCTGTCGATCACCGATGCGATGCAGATCCTGGGACCGGATCTGAGCCGCGCCCGGCTGCGCGCCGCCGCCGAGCTGATGGGCGGCTGCAGCAAAAATGAACGCAAAGTGTGGGAGAAGGAGTACGCGGCCATCGCCGCCACCCTGTAACCGCCTCCGCTCTACCACGAGGGCGCCTGCGGGCGCCCTTATTGTTTATTGTCCAAATTGTGACCAGCCTCGCTGCCCCGGGCGCGGCGGCTGTTTATCGTGTCATCGCCGCGAGGGATGCAGTGCGGCAAAGGAAAAACGGTCTACACGGAAAAGGATGGACCTCTATGGAAAGACGACTCTTTGCGCTTATGCGCCATGCCGCGTTGCTGCTCTGTTTTTTCGCCATGTCAGCCCTGGCTGAACCGGCGCCAACCAGTAGCAGTGACAAGGTCTACATCAACCAGGCCTCAGCCACGGAGATCGCCGATTACCTTGATGGTATCGGCATGGCCAAAGCCGAGGCGATTGTCGCCTACCGCGACGCCCATGGCCCGTTTGCCGATCTGCAGGCACTCGGTGAGGTCAAGGGGGTTGGTGCCAAAACCCTGGAGAAGAACGCGGAGCGTCTGGCATTCGACGCACCGCAGCAGCAGGAAGCCGGTGCAGCAGTACCCGTGACTGCCGCCAAAAAATAACCATAATGCCGGGGCGGCCCCACTGGGGCCGTCTTTTTTGTGCGCTTTTACCCGCTTTCCCGAGCCTGACCATTGCCTCGGCAATAAGGCTCGCGCATCATGCCGCCAATTAATGCGGCGCCACATGGCCGTGGCCGTGCAATACTCAAACAGGATCTCTTCTGGAGTATCTTCTCATGGCATTCTCCGGCCGCTCCTTCGCCATTGCCTGTGCTTTCTTTTCCGCCATTACCCTGGCCAGCCCGCAACCGGCCAAAGCGCCATCGTTAGACCCTAAAAAGCTGCAGCTGGCATCGGTCAGTGCACTGGTGATTGATGTCACCAATGGCCGCACCCTGTATGAAAAAAATCCACAGGCAGTGGTGCCCATTGCCTCAGTCACCAAATTGATGACGGCAGTGGTGGTGCTGGATGCCAAACAGAATCTTGATGAGATGATCACTGTTGATGAAAACGATCGTGACACCCTCAAGAACACCTGGTCGCGCATCCGCTTTGGCACCCAGGTCAGCCGCCGAGATGCGCTATTGCTGGCCCTGATGTCGTCGGAAAACCGCATGGCATCAGCGCTGGGCCGCCACTATCCGGGGGGCCTCCAGGCATTCGTTGCGGCTATGAACCGCAAAGCCAAAACCTTGGGCATGAACGACACGCGCTATGCCGACGCTACGGGTCTGTCGAGCGAGAATGTATCAACCGCCCGCGACTTGGCGTTGCTGGTGGACCACGCTTCGGGTTATCCGTTGATCCGTGATTTTTCCACCCGCGACCAGCGCGCCATTCGCTTTGCCAAACCTAATTACGGGCTGCAGTTTTTTACCACCAACCCGTTGGTCAAGAATGACAACTGGCAGGTGAGTCTGCAGAAAACCGGTTATACCTCGGAGGCTGGCCGTTGCGTGGTGATGATGGCCAAACCGGGTAACCGTGAATTAGCCATAGTCCTGCTTGATTCTCATGGCAAACGTTCGCCGTTGGGCGATGCTGGTCGTATCCGCAAATGGCTGCAGGGGATCAACCCCGGTGCAGTACCGGCAGAGGCAGCCGCCTATGCCAAACAGCGCCAGCGCCAGCTCGACGGCCTGACCGCGTCACGTTAACCGGCTGTCGCACCAACGAAAACGCCCGCGGCACGCGGGCGTTTTCGTTGGTGCATATCAGGGCGCCAATAACGGCCGCAGCTCAAAATCAGCAGCGACAGCACCATAGGCCAAGGTTGCCAAGCGTGGGGCGCCGAGGCGCGCCTCAAGGGTGGCGATGTTGTCGGCCAGGGCGTTCATATCGGGGTCGATACAGTTGGCCACCCAGCCCAGTAACGGCAGGCCATCGGCGCGGATCGCCTCGGCGGTGAGCAGCGCATGGTTGAGGCAGCCCAGGCGCATCCCCACCACCAGCACCACCCCGCCAGCGTCTTTATCTACCAGCAGCGCCTTGGCCAGATCAGCCAAGGTCTCATGCGCGTTCAACGGCACCCGCCAGCCCCCAGCCCCCTCCACCAGCAGCAACTGCGGCTGCCAAGGGTGAAAGGCCTTGGCGGCAGTGAGCAGCTCGGCCGTGGTCACACTGATCCCAACCCGCGCTGCCGCCAGATGGGGCGACAGCGGCTCGGACAGTACTACCGGGTTGATCAGCTCATAGGGCACAGCCTGGGCGCAGGCCTGCTGCAATGCCAGCCCATCCTCGTTATACCAGTGGCCATCCGCCCCCTGCTCGGCCCCAGCGGCAACGGGCTTGAACGGCAGGGCGCGCACGCCAGCCTGCACCAGCGCTTTCAGCAACTGGCAGCTGACATAGGTTTTGCCGACGCCGGTATCAGTGCCGGTGACAAACAGGGTGCGCATCAATCCCACCCTCGCTGCAGCTCAATCACCACCAGTTGCCAGCTGGCGGGCAACTGTCCATCTGCGCCCCGCCACTGCTCATAATGATCCGCCATCGCCTGCAGCCGGCGACGGCTAAGGGGCTGGTGGCGAGCTTCGCCCACCAGCGCGTTGGCGCCCAGAGTTTTCAGCTCGCGCAGCAGCGCCCGTACCTCATCATAACGGCTGACAAAAGGCTGCAGGCTGACCTCGGCCCGGGTAAAGCCGGCGGCCTGTATCTGGGCCTCAATCTGCGCCAGCGGCAGAAAACGGTTGATATGGGCTCGGCCATCGGCAGCGCTAAAGGCGCTGGCCAGTTCGGCCAGCGAGCCTTCGGCCAGCGTCGAGATCAACGCCACCCCGCCGGGCTGCAGCAGCCGCCTGCACTCGGCCAGCACCCTCCCCAAGCCATCCAGCCACTGCACCATCAGGTTGGAGAAGATGCGGTCAACACTGCCATCCGCCAGCGGCAGCTGCTCGGCATCGGCCACCAGCGCCGGGTAACCCCGGGCCTCAGCGCACGCCACCATCTTGGGGGTCAGATCCACCGCCAGCAGTTCGGCCGCATGAGTGGCCAGCGCCGGCAGATGCGCGCCGGTGCCGCAGCCCAGATCCAGCAGCCGCCGCCCGTGCGGGTAGTGGC
>JAGOCY010000038.1 GCA_017998495.1 Corallincola sp. | reverse complement strand
CGGACGCCTGTTCGCCGAAATAGTGCCGGGCGGCGGCCACATCGGCAAGGATCTGCTGTTGCAGCTCCGCCACCGAGGCAAACCGCTGCTCCGCCCGCAGATGGTGGTGAAACGCCACCCGAATGCGCTGCCCGTAGAGGACAGCATCAAAATCAAACAGATGCACTTCAAGCAGGGGTGAATGGCCAACCAGGGTCGGCCGCGCGCCGACATTGGCCACCCCCCTCACCTGCTGGCCATCGGCCAGATGGGCAGTCACCGCAAACACCCCGCCCACCGGCAGCACCTGCCGTTTGAGGTGGATGTTGGCGGTGGGAAAACCGAGCTGGCGGCCGCGCTTGAAGCCGTGGGCCACCCGCCCTGAGAGCGAGAACGGCCGCCCCAGCAGCGCCGCAGCACCATCCAGATCACCACGCACCAGCGCCTCGCGGATCGCCGTGCTGCTCACCCGCTGGCCAGCCAGCAACAGGCTGTGGGTGCCCTCAACACTGAACCCCTGCAGCTCGCCGCGTGCCCGCAGCAGTTCAAAGTTGCCCTGGCGGCCGGCGCCGAAGCGGAAGTCATCACCCACTACCAGATGCTTAACACCCAGCTGGCGATGGAGCAGCTCGTCAACGAAACGCTCGGCCGGCCAACCGGCAAAGGCAGCGTCAAAGCGCACCACCAGCAGCCGGTCGATGCCACAGCTGGCCAGCAGACGGATCTTCTCGCTCAGGTTGGTCAGCCGGGCCGGCGCCTTGCTGCCAGCGAAAAACTCCTGCGGCTGCGGCTCAAACAGCAGCACCACGGCCGCACAGCCACGGCTGCGCGCCGCCGCCTTGACCCGCGCCAGCACCGCCTGATGGCCGAGATGAACGCCGTCGAAATTACCGATGGTGAGCACGCAACCGCGATGCTCGGGGAGCAGGTTATGCAGCCCGCGAATCAGCTCCATCGCTGCTCCGGCCCGTGAAAACCGCGCATTATAGCGGCGCCTGCGGCGGTTCGACCACCGCCGGCCGCAGATGGCGCGGGCGCAAACCAAACAGAGCTGCCGCCAGCAGATAGATGGCAATAGCGGCGGCCAGCAGCCAGCCCAGCCACAGGCTGCGCTCAAAGGTGGTGCGTGCCAGCCAGTCGCTGCTATCACCCATCAGCCACCACACGGCTGCGGTCATCACCACTGCCGCCGCCACCATGCGCAGCAGCACCAGCGCCGACTCGCGATTGATGTGATAGACACCCGCCTTGGCCAACCCGCGATAGAGCAAAAAGGCGTTGAGCGCCCCCGACAAGGCGGTGGCCAACGCCAGCCCGACGTAACTAAAAGGCCCCACCAGCACCAGATTGAAGGCCATATTGGCGACCATGGCGGTGATGCCGTAACGCACCGGCGTTTTGGTGTCCTGACGGGCGTAGTAGCCGGGCGCCAGGATCTTGATGCTCATAAAAAACAGCAGACCGGAGCCATAAGCCATCAAGGCATGGCTGGCCATGCGGGCATCTTCAGCATCGAAGCTGCCGCGCATAAACAGCACCATCATCAGCGGCTGAGCCAGGATCACCAGGCCAAACATCGCCGGCACCCCGACAAAGGCCACCGAGCGCAGTGCCCAGTCGAGGGTCTGGGTGAAGGCTTGTCCATGCTTATTGGCGTGGCGCGCCGACAGGCTGGGCAGGATCACGGTGGCGATGGCGATGCCAAACAGCCCGAGCGGAAACTCCAGCAGGCGGTCGGCGTAATAGAGCCAGCTGATGGACCCGGACTGCAAAAAGGAGGCGATCACGGTATCGAGCAACAGGTTGATCTGGCTGACCGACACCCCAAACAGGGCCGGGATCATCAGGGTGCGGATCTTGACCACCGACGGGTCGCGCCAAGCCCACACCGGTTTGACCAGCACCCGGGCCTTGTAGAGAAAGGGCAACTGGAATAGCAACTGGGCCAGACCGCCGACAAAAACACCGATGGCCAGCGCCAGCTCGGGGCTCTCCATCTGTGGCGCCAGCCACAAGGCGGCAGCGATCATCACCACATTGAGCAGCACCGGGGTAAACGAGGCCACGCCAAACTTGCCGAGGGTGTTGAGCACCGCGCCGGCCAGCGCGGTCAGGGTGACGAACCATAAATAAGGAAAGGTGATTTTGAGCAGCAGGCTGGCTAGCTCGAACTTGGCCGCATCAGGGCCGCCCTGCCACCAGTCGACAAACCAGCCGGTGCCGAAAATGGCAGCCACCACCGGCGAGCCGACCACCGCCAGCAGGGTGACTATGGTTATGAGCGTGCCGAGGGTGCCTGAGGCGCGAGCCATCAACAGGCGCACGCCGTCGAGGCCGTTGCGTTCTTTCTCTTCGGCCAGCACCGGCACAAAGGCCTGGGCGAAGGCCCCTTCGGCAAACAGCCGGCGCAGGAAGTTGGGGATGCGGTTGGCGAAAAAGAAGACGTCTGACGCGGTCCCGGCACCCAGCAGGTTAGCGATCACCACGTCACGCACCAGCCCGAGGACACGGGATAAAAAGGTCATGATGCTGACCACCATTCCCGACCGAACCAGACTTCGCGACACAGCGCCTCCAGAGACCCCTTCACATAGCGGGCGACGATGGTAGAATGCGCGCCAAATCCTGTCACCCCTGCCAACGCGACAAGCTAAAAAAGGCGGCCGGGCGTTGACTTTTTAAGCACTCTGGCCCATAGTCGCGGGCCTTTGCGAAACCCAGCTTTGATATTGAGATTCAGGAGTTAGACCTTGGCTAACATCAAGTCAGCGAAAAAGCGCGCTCTGCAGTCGGAGAAAGCCCGTCAGCACAATGCAAGCCGCCGCTCCATGCTGCGCACCTACGTCAAGAAGGTCTACGCTGCCGTGCAGGCCGGTGACAAAGCCGCTGCCCAGGAAGCATTGACCGCTGCCCAGCCGATTCTGGACCGTATGGCCAACCGTGGCCTGATCCACAAGAACAAGGCCGCCCGTCACAAGGCTCGCCTGGCTGCTCACATCAAGGCCCTCGCCTAAGCGATTGCCCTGATTGCGAAAAAGCCGCTCATTGAGCGGCTTTTTTGTATCTGCACCACGCCGTTACGGCTGGCAGTAGAGGCGGTGCAACACCGCGATCACCTCTTCCACCTCACGGCTGGCCAAACGGTAATAGACCGTCTGCGATGCCTTGCGGGTGGTCACCAGCCCATCACGCCGCAGCCAGGCCAGATGCTGCGATAACGCCGACTGACCCATCTGCAGCAACTCCACCAGTTCGCCCACCGAGCGCTCACCACTGTGCAGATAGCACAGCACCAGCAGCCGCCGTTCATTGGCCATCGCCTTGAGCAGGGTCACGGCAGAGCTGGCCTTGGCCAGCATCAGCTCCAGGGCGGCACTGTCGTCTTGGGCAAAGGGCTGGGGCGAACTCATGGCACCTCCTGCGTCGCACGCCCCGGTATTTTAGTCACCCCTAATCTGATTGATAGTCTTGACCGACGGCTGAGGCGGGCACGGTCAAAAAAAGGTCATGCGACTGTCACCCCAGTGCAACCCGGCTGCCCCAAGTTGGGCCGCGTCCCCTGGTTCCACCTACAAGGAGACCGCCATGGCCGCAGCCGCCATCCACCACCACTGCCGCAGCCTGTGGCTGTCGGATCTCCACCTGGGCAGCCGTGGCTGTCAGGCCGAGTATCTGCTCGCCTTCCTGCGCAGTGTGCGCACCGACAGCCTCTATCTGGTTGGTGATGTGATCGACCTGTGGGCGATGCAGCGCCAGGTCTATTGGCCCGCCAGCCATCAGGCGGTGATCCAGCAGCTGAGCGACATGGCCAGAAACGGCACCCGGGTGATCTATGTACCGGGCAACCATGACGCCCGGCTGCGTGATTTCGTCCCCACCCAACTGCTGGGGCTGGAGATGCAGCTGCAGGCTGAACATATCACCGCCGCCGGCAAACGGCTGCTGGTGGTGCATGGTGACCAGTTCGATGGCGCCGTCAGCTGTGGGCCGCTACTGGAATGGCTGGGCGACAAGGGCTACGACGCCCTGCTGTGGCTCAACCGCCACTACAACCGCCTGCGTGAGCGGCTGGGGCTGGGCTACTGGTCGCTGGCCGGTTACATCAAGGCCCAGGTGGGCAAGGCCCAGCTGGCGATCCAGCGCTATCAGCAGGCCGCCCTGCTGGAGGCGCGCAAACAGGGTTATGACGGCATCATCTGCGGCCATATCCATGTCGCCTGCCTGACCATCGATGACCATGACACCACTTACGCCAACACCGGCGACTGGGTAGAAAGCTGCACCGCTATCGTTGAGCACCACAACGGTGCCCTCAGCCTGCTGCGGGTGCTGGAGGGCAGCCTGGATCAACCGGCCAGCGAAGTACAGGCTGAAGCCGCCTGATGCTGTCATCGGGCTGCAATGGCGCTGTCGCCTCACTGTCACATGACGGGCCTAAGGTGCCCGTTGTGTGCCAATGTGGAGACCTCCATGATTTCAGTCGAGCAGATCCTTGACCGTCACCTGCCGCAACTCTCCCGCCACCCCTGGCTGAGCAAACCGGTCTCGGCGCTGCTGCGCGCCCTGCTCCACGAACAGAGTTTTCAGCGCTTCGCCGAGGATTACCCCCATCTCGATGGCCTGCCCTTTATCGAGAAGGTGCTGGAATACTTCGACTTCAGCTATGCGGTACGCGACAACGAGCGTGAGCGCATCCCCACCCGTGGCCGGGTGGTGATCATCGCCAACCATCCCATCGGCTCGCTCGACGGCCTGGCCCTGCTCAATCTGGTCGGCAGCATCCGCCGCGACGTCAAGGCGGTGGCCAATGAGCTGCTGTGCTCAGTGGCGCCGCTGCGCGGTCTGTTGCTGCCGGTAACGGTGCTCGGTGGCTCCAGCGGCCAGCAGCAGGTCAAGGCGATTAGCGAACATCTGGAGCAGGAAGGGGCGATCATCATCTTTCCGGCAGGCGAGGTATCGCGCCTGCGCCCCAACGGCGTGCAGGACTGCCGCTGGCGCAGCGGCTTTCTGCGCATTGCCAGCCAAGCCCAAGCGCCGATCGTGCCCATCCATATCGATGGCCGTAACTCGGCGCTGTTTTATGGCGCCTCGATGCTCTACAAGCCGCTGGCCACCCTGCTGCTGGTCAAGGAGATGTTCAAGCAGCGGCGCAAGAGCATCGATCTGCGCATCGGCCATCCCATCCCTTTTGCCAGTTACCGTGGTCTGCAGCTCACCCCCAGAGCCAAGGTCAAACTGTTCCGCCGCCACCTCTACCGGCTGGCAGCCGACAAATCGCCGCTGTTTCGCACCGAGCGGGCCATCGCCCACCCGGTCGATCGCAGCGAGCTGGCCCAGGCGGTCAAGAGCTGTGAACGGCTCGGCCAGACCCCCGACGGCAAGCAGATCCTGCTGTTTCAGGGTGGCCTCGACAGCCCGCTGCTGCGCGAAGTGGGACGGCTGCGCGAGATCGCCTTTCGCGCCGTGGGCGAAGGCAGCGGCCAGCGCCGCGATCTCGACCGCTACGACAGCTACTACCACCACCTGCTGCTGTGGGACCCGGAGGATCTGGAGATCGCCGGCGCCTACCGCCTGTGCGGCACCGCCAAGGTGATCGAGGAGCGCGGCATCAGCGGCCTCTACACCAGTTCGCTGTTCGACTTCGACGCGCGCATGCACCGCTACTTCGATCAGGGGCTGGAGCTGGGGCGCTCGTTCGTGCAGCCCCGGTACTGGGGCAAGCGCTCGCTCGAATACCTGTGGCATGGCATTGGCGCCTATCTCAACCGCTACCCCGAGTACCGCTATCTGTTCGGCCCGGTGTCGATCAGCAAAGAGATGCCCGATGCCGGCAAAGAGCTGATGATCCGCTTCTACCGCAGCTATTTTGGTGGTGATGCCGGCATTGCCCGCCACCGTCAGCCCTATCGTCTGAGCGAGGCGATCGGCTTTGATAACCCCTTTGTCGGCAACGACTATCACGCCGATTTTGTCCGCCTCAAGGAGCTGCTGGCCCACATGGGCTGCGCCGTGCCCACCCTCTACAAGCAGTACAGCGAGGTGGCCGAGCCGGGCGGCGTGCAGTTCCTCGACTTTGGTATCGACCCCGACTTTGCCGGCTGTATCGATGGGCTGGTGCTGGTCGACAGCCACCGCCTCAAGCCCGCCAAACGGGCGCGCTATCTGGGTGAGGACAATCAGCTGCCCGGCGAACGGGGTTGACGTCAGCCGGGGCGCTTAGCCAAGCTGGCGCCCTTCGCCATTTTTGCAGTGATCTGATGCCCCGCCTGCTGCTGTTACTGATGCTGGTCGCCCTGCCAGTGGCGGCCGAACCGCTGCAACCCTTCACCAGCGATGGCTGCAGCGCCTTCCCTGATGGCAACTGGCAGCAGCAACAGCTGTGGCTCGACTGCTGCACCGCCCATGATCTGGCCTATTGGCAGGGGGGTAGTGAAGCCCAGCGGCTGGCCGCCGATCAGGCCTTGCGGCTATGTGTTGCAGAAGTCGGTGAACCGCAGATCGCGGCGCTGATGCTAGCCGGCGTGCGGGTGGGTGGCGCCCCCTGGTGGCCCACCCCGTTTCGCTGGGGTTACGGCTGGCCCTGGCCGCGCCACTACCGGGCGCTAACGGCTAGCGAACAGCAGCAGGTGGCGGCGATGCTGGCCAATCAGCCGCCGCTCAGAGCCGAGTAAGCCGGCTGCCTGCTCAGTCGCCGCTGCGCGCCAAGGCGCGCTGCCACCAGACCTTGACCCCCTCGTCGCAACGCCGCAACCACTGCGGCATCGGCATCTTCAGTGCCCGCTCCTCCAGCAGGTGCCAGCTGAGCACCGCCAGCACCAGGGTGATCAGCAGCGACCAGCCAAAGTTGAGCCAGGGCGCCATTATGCCGCCGGCCAGCGCCAGCACCGACTGCTGCACCGGAAAGGCGTAGATGTAGAGGCCATAGCTGTAATCACCAAGACGGTTGTAATGGCGGATGGCGCCGGCCGGCACCATCGCCAGATAGAGGCTTAACCAGGGCAACACCAGCGACAGCGCCACCTGACGCAGCGCCATCTGCTCGCTGAGCAGGATCACCGCCACCACCGCTGCCGTCAGCCCGGCGGCAATGCTGTGGCTCATGCGCAGCTGCTGGCGATAGAGATAGAGCAGCGCACCGCTGAAGAAGAACCAGATAAAGCGACAATAGACCGCCAGACGGTCGCCACTGCCGTCAACGGCCAGATACCACAG
Source organism: Corallincola sp. (assembly GCA_017998495.1). Taxonomy (GTDB): domain Bacteria; phylum Pseudomonadota; class Gammaproteobacteria; order Enterobacterales; family Neiellaceae; genus RGIG665. Next base: position 1,559 of record JAGOCY010000038.1, on the reverse strand, counting down.
GTAGTAGCTGCCACAGGCCACCACCATTGCCGCCACCAGCCAGCGGCGGTTGAGCAAACCGGTAAAACCGAGCAGCGCCAGCAGGATGTACATGCGCAGTTCAAACGGCAGGGTCCACAACGACACATTGGTGCCGCCCATGCCCTGGCCATCAAAGGTTGACGGCAGATGGGTGGCCACGCCGTTGAGCAGCAGGGTGGTGTTTTCCAGCAGGAACTTGAGGGTGTCAAAGTGGGTGAAAAACTGGGTCAGGCTGAGGGTGGTAAACAGCGGCCCCACCACCAGCAGGCAAAAGGCCACACACAGCCACAACGCCGGGTAGATGCGCATAAAGCGGGCGTAAAAGAAGTCGGTAAGCTGGCCGCGCCGATCCCAGCTCTTGGTGATCAGAAAGCCACTGACGATGAAAAACAGATCCACAGCAATGCTGCCGAGGGAGAAGCCAAACAGGCGATTGCCCGGCTCCAGCGGGCTGTTGCCAGTCAGGCCGAAGGCATGAGTGATGATCACCGCTGTGGCCGCCAGCGCCCGCAGCAGATTCAGGTTGTTGTCGCGGCCACAACTCAGTTCAGCCAGAGTTTGCGCCATTGGTTCCTCGACCTCAAAGAGATGGATGCACTATCCCTCAGTTGCCGGCGCCAAGGCCAGTACTGGCCTGCCGTCGGGTAAAAAAAGCCCGCCGAAACGGCGGGCTCGTCAATCCGGTGAGGCAGCGGCAGCCTCAGTAGTCATCTTCCCCCAGCAGGTTGCGGATGCGGCGCTGCTCAAAAAAGTCCTCAATTCCTTTGCGAACTTTATAGCTGCGACGACTGCGCTCCTGTTCGGCCCGCTTGCGGCTGTCGTGATCATCAGCCACCACTGGTGGCAGCTCCACGTCCAGCTCCATCTCCTCATCATCCAGATACGCGTTGTCACCTTTCATGCCGTACCTCGATCTGCGTTATCACGCACTGCACCTTGCAAGGCGGCCGTGTCGGTTGTGACACAGGCGGAGTTGCCCCTCCACGACATCGCCTTACCGTTAACTTAGCCGGCTTCACCGTAGTTGCCACCACAGCGCCCACCGGCACCACCCGTCGGGGGTTGGCGAAACAAAGAAAAACGCTTTAATTTCATGCTGATAAGCATCGAACCAGACACCTGAGCAGGGGTCGTGATCGACGCCGCAAAAATAGCGAGAGCAGGCGAAGGGCCAAAGCGAAAATTTTTTAATCCCGTACGCAAAAATCTTCGCGCTAAAGGCCCTTGGCCAAAACCCGTGTTATGGCGTTAACCCATTGGCAAGATGGAGTTTATGTGCAGCATCTATGATCAGCGCATCGACCTCTGGATGCTGGTTGATCAGGGCCAACCCCCGTTCAACCCCCAGCACAAACACTGTGGTGGAGAAACCATCAGTGGTGGTGGCATCCGGGCCAATGACGGTGACGCTTTGCACCGCCCGCGCCGAGTCACCGGTTTTGGGATTGAGAATATGGTGGTAGCGGGTGCCATCCTCGGCCACGAAGTAGCGCTCGTAATCGCCAGAGGTGGAGATGGCGACATCGGCCAGCGGCAGC
>JAGOCY010000037.1 GCA_017998495.1 Corallincola sp. | reverse complement strand
GCTGGGGTTGCCGCTGCCGGTCTGCGTGCCGGCGGTTACCCAGCTGCAGCCGTTGCTGAAAAAGGCGGGGGCCAGCAACGCCTTTACTCTGGCCTTTATGCTGGCCTCGCCGATTCTCGGCTTTGATGCGGTGCTGGTGTCACTGGCCCTGCTCGGGGTGGAACTGACCCTGGCGCGCCTGCTGCTCGCCCTGCTGCTGGTGGTGGCGGTGGGTTATCTGGTGGCCCGTATCGTTCGCCCCGAGCCGCCGCTGCTGATGTTGGGGGGCGCTCAGCCTCAGGGTGGTGCCCGGATCACGGCGGCACTGCGTGAGGGCTATGCTCACCTCATTGATCACACTGCCCCTTGGGTGCTGTTCGGGCTGGTGGTGGCGGCTACCATAGCGCCGACCCCCGGCTGGCAGTTGCTGGCCGATGCGCCGCTGTGGCTCTACGGCTTGGTGCTGTCGCTGGCGCTGCCGCTGCACTGGTGTGCCACCGGGGTCACCCCAGTGGTGGCGGTGCTGGTGCTCGCCGGCCTGCCGCTGCCGGCGGCGCTGGCGTTCCTGCTGCTTGGTCCGGCACTCAATATCGGCCTGCTCGATTTTATCCGCCGCCAATACAGCTTGGGGGCTGCGCTACTGGTGCTGTTGCTAGTGGTTGCTGTTGCCTTGGGTGGCGGCCTGCTGTTGCCGCTGCCAGCCACTCTGCAGCTGGATCTGGCTGCACCCTTGGCCCCTTGGCGCTATGGCGCCGCCGCCCTGCTCGGGCTGATCATCGCCGTGTCGTTGTTCCGTCAGGGGGCACGGGCCTTTATCGGCGAACTGCTGGCCAGCGTCCGGCCTTTTGCCCCGGCGCCCAGCTGCAGCCATGGCCATCACCATCTGGGCCACCCGCACCACCACCATCATCACCACTAACGGCCCCAAACGCACAAGGCCCGCAATTGCGGGCCTTGTAGTATCAGCATTAATAAGCTGCCTTAAGCGGCCAGCAGCGCCTGCTTAAGCTTCTTCATGGCGTTCTGCTCCAGCTGACGGATGCGCTCTGCCGACACCTGATAGCGGGCCGCCAGCTCATGCAGGGTGGCCTTGTTATCGACCAGCCAGCGCTGACGCAGGATCTCCTGACTGCGCTCATCGAGCGCGGCCAGCGCCTCACCCAGGCGGCCGGTGGCATCGGCGTCGCTCTGGTCGCTCTCGAAGGTGGCGGCCAGATCCGATGACTTGTCTTCGAGGTAAAGCGCCGGCGCATAGATGCCGTTTTCCTCATCGTCATCATCGGCGTCGAAGGAGGCGTCCTGGGCGGCGAGACGGGCTTCCATCTCCAGCACCTCCTGCGGTGCTACGCCGAGATCGCTGGCTACCTGCTGTACCTCATCATGGTTAAACCAGCCGAGACGCTTCTTGTTCTTGCGCAGATTGAAGAACAGCTTGCGCTGGGCTTTAGTGGTGGCGACCTTGACGATACGCCAGTTGCGCAGCACGAATTCGTGGATCTCCGCCTTGATCCAGTGAACGGCAAAGCTGATCAGGCGCACGCCGACCGTCGGATCGAAGCGCTTCACCGCCTTCATCAGGCCGATATTACCTTCCTGGATCAGGTCCGCCTGCTGCAGCCCATAACCGGCATAGCCGCGGGCGATATGAACCACAAAACGCAGATGGGACATGACCAGCTGACGGGCGGCATCGAGGTCGCCATCGCGATGCAGACGCTCGGCCAGCAGCCGCTCTTCGTCCGCCGAGAGCAGGGGGATGCTGTTGACCGCCTGGATATAGCCTTCAAGGCCATTCTGAACGGTTAAAGCCATGGTACGCATGGTTGGTCTCACCTTGTCTGTCTTAACGGGCTGCCAAGCAGCCCCGCCATCATTCGCCAGAAGTTGTGGCGCTGATCAAATTTTTGCCCAGCCGTTGGAGTGCGTCAACCGGGCCAAAGTTCCCGCTGGCGCGGTTAACGTGGCTCGATATCGGCGATATGGCGGCGCACCGAGATGAAGGCGCCGCTCAACCCCAAAGCGATGGCGATGAGTAATACGCCACCGGCCTCCGCCAGATCAAGCCCAATGATCGTTAACTGCGAGCTGTACAGCCCCGACAGCGCGCTCAAGGCATTCTCCAGGTAATAGAGAGCTGAACTCACCGCCACCAGCGCGATAAAGGCGCCGATCACGCCAAACCACCAGCCGGTATAGAGAAATGGCCGCTGGATGAAGCCGTCGGTGGCCCCCACCAGCTTCATCACTTCGATGGCATCGCGCTTGGCCAGGATGGCGAGGCGGATTGTGTTACCAACGGTGAGCAGCACGGTGATCAGCAGCAGACAGGTGACGGCGGCAAAGGCATCGCGCACCAGCGCCAGCACCCCGTGCAGGCGCTTCACCCACTCCAGATCCATACGCCCGAAGCTCACCTCGCTGGCCTGCTCCAGCTTCTCCAACAGTGCCTTGGCCGCTTCCGGAGTGCGATGCTCTTCAGCCGGGATCACCACCACCGTGGCCGGCAGCGGGTTCTGATCCAGATACTGCAGCGCCTCGCCAAAGTCGGCCATGCTCTGGAACTCAGCCAGCGCCTGGGCCGGGCTGAGATAGGTGACATGGGCAATCTCCGGCTGCAGCGACAGGCGATGGGCAAAGGCCTGCTGCAGCGGCTCGGAGAGATCCTTTCTGAGGAACAGGGTGATTTCGGTCGCCTCCTGCCAAGCATCGGCCACCGCCGCCACGTTTTTGTAGAGCACATAAAGCGCCGTGGGCAGCGACAGCGCGAGGCCCAGGGCGGCCATGGTCAGCACCGACGAAATGGGGGTACGCCACAGCTCGCCGAGGCTGCCCACCATCTGCCGCAGATGGTCCACCAGCCAGGCACCGAGGCGCGTCGGCCAAGGGCCACGGGGCACGCGGCCAATATCTTCGCGGCCCTTAAACAGCAGACTCATCGTCATCCTCCTCGTCCAGCTGGGCCACTACGGTGCGCGCCAGACCATCATTGGTCAGCAGGCCGCCGCGCAGGGTCAGGGTGCGGTGGCGCATGCGGGCCACCAGCCCCAGATCGTGGGTGGCGATCAGCACCGCCGTATCGGCCCGGTTGAATTCGGCAAACAGCCGGAAGATCTCGGCCGACAGCTCAGGGTCAAGGTTACCGGTCGGTTCATCGGCGAGGATGATCGGCGGCTTGTTAACCACAGCGCGGGCGATGCCAACGCGCTGCTGCTCACCGCCAGAGAGCTGCTGCGGCAGGCAGCGCACCTTGTCGAGCAGCCCCACCTTGTCGAGGGCGGCGCTAACCCGCTTTTTGATGTCGCGGTGGCCCACCCCTTCGATGATCAGCGGCAGCGACACGTTGTCGTAGACGGTGCGGTCCATCAGCAGCTTGTGATCCTGGAAGATCATGCCGATATCGCGGCGCACAAAGGGCACATCGCGGCGGCCGACGCGGGCCAGACTGTGGCCATTGATAAAGATGTTGCCGGAGGTGGGGCGCTCCAGCAGCGCCAGCAGCCGCAGCAGGGTCGATTTGCCGGCGCCCGAGTGGCCGGTGAGAAAGGCCATCTCACCGCGGCGCAGGTGAAAAGAGACCTGGCGCAACGCCTGAAAGCCACCGGGGTAGAGCTTGCTGACCTGATCGAAACGGATCATGCGCCGCCTTCCTCTTCACTGAACAGGGCGTTGATGAATTCGCTGGCATTGAACGGGCGCAGATCGTCGATCCCCTCGCCCACACCGATAAAGCGCAGCGGGATGGCGAAGCGGTCGGCGAGGGTGAAGACCACCCCGCCCTTGGCGGTGCCGTCGAGCTTGGTCAGCACCAGACCGCTGACCCCCACCGCTTCCTTGAACAGCTTGGCCTGGCTGATGGCGTTCTGGCCGGTGGTGGCATCGAGGGCCAGCAGCACCTCGTGGGGGGCCTGCGGGTCGAGCTTCTGCATCACCCGCACCACCTTCTTCAGCTCCTCCATCAGGTGAGCCTTGTTCTGCAGGCGGCCGGCGGTATCGGCGATCAGCACATCGACATGGCGGGCGCGGGCAGCTGCCAGCGCGTCATAGATGACCGAGGCGGAATCGGCGCCGGTGTGCTGGGCCACCACCGCGATGTTGTTGCGCTCGCCCCACACCTGCAACTGCTCGACGGCGGCGGCGCGGAAGGTATCGCCGGCGGCCAGCATCACCGTCTTGCCCTCGGCCTGAAAGCGCTTGGCCAGCTTGCCGATGGTGGTGGTCTTGCCCACGCCATTGACCCCAACCATCAGGATCACCATCGGGCTATGGCTGCCGTCGATCACCAGCGGCTGGTCCACCGGTTTGAGCAGGTTAGCCATCTCGTTGCGCAGCAGCTCGATCAGCGCCTCGCCCTGCTTGAGCTCTTTGCGGCTGGCCTGGGCCATGATCTGCTTGATCAGCGCGGCGGTGGTCTCCACCCCGACATCAGCGGTCAGCAGCCGGGTCTCTAGCTCCTCGTAAAGTTCATCATCGATCTTTTTGCCACGCAGCCAGCCGAGCAGGCCACTGCCGAAGGACTCGCGACTGCGGCTGAGGGAGGCGCGCAGCCGGGCCAGCCAGCTCGACGCCGGTTTGTCCTGGGTGGCGGGCTGGGCGGCCGGCTGTGGGCTGGCCTCGGCCGCCGGCTCGTCGACGGCGACGGGCGGATTGGCGGCTGCGGCTGGCTGGGCCTCGCCCTTGTCGCTGCGGAACCAGGAAAACAGGCCCCGTTTCTGCTGATCACTCATGCTGTTGCTGACTCCCTCGGTCGCCGCCTGTGGATGCGGTAGACTGGCGGCGGAAAAACGGCCCAGTGTACTGGTTCGGCGGGGTAAATTCATTAATGGCAGGGCAACGGCAGATGGCCGACAAAACGGCCGGCGGTAACGGCCAGATCCGCATCATTGGCGGCCAGTGGCGCGGGCGTAAACTGCCGGTAGCCGATCTGCCGGGGCTGCGCCCGACCACCGACCGGGTGCGCGAAACCCTGTTCAACTGGCTGATGTTTGAGCTGCAGGGGGCGCGGGTGGTGGATCTGTTCGCCGGCAGCGGCGCCCTTGGCTTTGAAGCGGCCTCACGCGGCGCGGCCCAGGTGACCTTGGTCGAGCGCCATGATGGGGTGGCCCGCATGCTGGCCGCTAATATCGAGCGGCTCAAGGCCGCCGAGCGGGTGCAGTTGGTAGCGGGCGATGCCCTGCGTTTTGCCGCCACCGTGCCGGCTGAGCCCGTGGATCTGCTGTTTGTCGATCCGCCCTTCGGCCAGGGGCTGCTGCGCGAACTGCTGCCGCTGCTGGCCACCCCCGGCTGGCTGCGCCCCGGTGGCTGGCTCTACGTCGAACATGAGAGCCAGCTGTCGCTCAGCCCACCGCCCGGTTTTAGCCTCCATCGTCAGCTCAAGGCCGGCGCCGCCACCGCCCAGCTATGGCGGCGGGATTAGACGCCACTGATGAATAACAAGGCCGGCCAGTGACCGGCCTTGTGCATGGTTAGCGCTGCTCGTCGTGGGCCGCCAGCTCGCGCGCCAGCTCCTGGCTGACCGCCTCGGGTGAGCGGGTGTTGCGGGCCAGCAGAGCGTACATCACCGGGATCACATAGAGGGTGAAGAGGATGGCCATCAGACAGCCGACCAGGATCACCACCCCCAGCACATAGCGGGTCTCGGCACCGGCACCGCTGGTGATCACCAGCGGTACGGCACCAAAGGCGGTGGTCAGGCCGGTCATCAGGATCGGCCGTAGCCGTTGGCCGGCGGCTTCGATCAGGGCATCGGCAAAAGCCATCCCCTCATCGCGTAGCTGGTTGGCGAACTCAACAATCAGGATGCCGTTCTTGGCCGCTAGCCCAATCAGCATGATGATGCCGATCTGGCTGTAGATGTTGAGGCTCTGGTTGGCCAGCGCCAGCCCCACCAGCGCCCCCAGCACCGCCAGCGGTACCGACAGCATGATCACCAGCGGGTGGATATAGCTTTCAAACTGGGCGGCCAGCACCAGAAACACCACGATCAACGCCAACACCAGGGCAAAGTGGATGGAGGCGCTCGATTCGCGCAGATCCAGTGACTGGCCTTTGTAACCAATCACCACCGATGCCGGCAGCTTGTCAGCCGCCACCTGTTCCAGATAGTTGAGCGCCTCGCCCAGAGTGTAACCATCGGCCAGGTTGGCATCGATGGTGACGGCGCGCATGCGGTTGTAGCGCATCAGCGCGTCGGCATCGGCGATCTCTTCCACCTTGACCACCGCCGACAGTGGCACCAGCTGGTTATCGCGGCCACGTACCTGAATGTTATTGAGATCAGCCGGGGTGTTGTGGGACAGACGTTCACCCTCAACGATGACGTCATACTCCTCGCCGCGCTGCTGATAAGTGGTGACCACCCGCGAGCCAAGCATGGTCTCCAGCGTTTGCCCCACCTCCTGCACCGACACCCCCAGATCGCCGGCGCGCTGGGTGTCCACCATCACCCGCAGCTGTGGTTTGCTCTCTTTGTAGTCGTGGTCGACGCCAATCAGCCCCGGATTCTTCGCCGCCTCCGCCAGCATGATGTCGCGCCACTCGGCCAGCTCGGCGTAGTCGGCGCCACCCAGCACGAACTGCACCGGCTTGCCGAAACCGCCCCCCAGCCCCTGACGCATTACCGGAAAGGCGCGCACCCCGGCCAGATCGCCCAGCCGCTTGCGCACGTCGGCCATGATCGCCCAGGCATCACGCCGTTGGCCCCAGTCCTCAAGCACCATGATCACGAAGCCGCCGGAGAAATCGGAGGTGGAGCCGAAGCTGCGCGGGGTGCGCACCAGCAGCCGTTTGACTTCGCCACTCTCCACCAGCGGCATCAGCCGCCGTTCGATCTCGTCCATGTAACTCTTGGAGTAGCTGTAGGAGCTGCCCTCAGGCGCGGTGACGGTGACAAAGAAGGCACCGCGATCCTCAGGCGGCGCGAACTCTTCCGGGATCAGCTTAAACAGCCAGACACTCAAGGCCAGCGCGCCAGCCACCAGCACAATCGCCGCGCCCGGGCGCTCGACGCTGCCGCGCAGCAGGCGGATATAGGCCTGACGCAGGCGATCCAGACCGCGATCCATGGCCCGCGTTACCGGGTTGATGCGGTCATGGTTGGTCAGCAGGTTGGCGCACATCATTGGCGACAGGGTCAGCGCGACGATGCTGGAGAAGCCCACGGCAGCGCTCATGGCCACCGCGAACTCGCGGAACAGGCGGCCGACGTCCCCCTCCAGAAAGGTGATGGGCAGGAACACCGAGATCAGGACAAGCGTGGTGGCGACCACGGCAAAAGCGACTTGGCGGCCACCGCGGAACGCTGCCACCAGCGGCGATTCACCGGCCTCGATGCGGCGGTGAATGTTCTCCAGCATGACGATGGCGTCATCCACCACCAGGCCAATAGCCAGGATCAGGGCCAGCAGGGTCAGCAGGTTGAGGGTGTAGCCCAGGGCAAAGAGGATGATAAAGGTGCCGAGCAGTGATACCGGTACCGTCACCGCCGGGATCAAGGTGGCGCGCACGTTACCGAGGAACAGGAAGATCACCACCACCACCAGCACCATGGCGATGCCGAGGGTGAGGTACACCTCTTTGATTGAGGCCTCGATAAACACTGAGCTGTCGTAGCTGGCCAGCAATTCCATGCCCACCGGCAGGGTCGGGGCGATCGCCTCAGCCAAAGCGCGGGCGCCGCGCGCCACCTCCAGGGTGTTGGCGGTCGACTGACGGGTGATGCCGATGCCGACCATGGGCACGCCATTACCGTTGAAGGCGATGCGGGTCTCGGCCGCCGCCAGTTCCACCCGGGCCACATCGGCCAACCGGATCAGGTGGCCATCGCTACCACGGCCCACCACAATCGCCTGAAAATCCTCGGCCTTGGGGTAGGCACGCTGAATGCGCACGGTGAACTGGCGGGCATCAGACTCGATGTTGCCGGCCGGTAGTTCGACGTTCTCGCGGCGCAGCGCGTCTTCGACGTCCGCAGCGGTCAGCTGACGGGCGGCCAGTGCACTGCGGTCGAGCCAGATACGGATGGCGTAGTCGAGGCCGCCGCCAATGCGCACCCGCGCCACCCCATCGAGGGCACTGAAACGGTCGGCCAGATAGCGGTTGGCGTAGTCCGACAGCTCCAGCATGCTCATGCGGTCGGAGACCAGATTGAGCCACATGATGGTGTCGTCGTCGGAACTGGCCTTGCTGATCTCGGGCGGGTCGGCCTCATCCGGCAGGTTGCCCAACTCGCGCGACACCCGCTCGCGCACATCGTTGGAAGCGGCATCAATATCGCGGTCAAGGCTGAATTCAATGGTGATGGTGGAGCGGCCGTCGCGGCTCTCCGACACCACATTGCGAATGCCCTCGATGCCGGCGATGCGATCCTCCAGCGGCTTGGTGATACGCCGCTCGACCACCGCCGCAGAGGCCCCGCGATAGCGCGTTTCGACCGACACCACCGGCGCGTCGATGGCCGGGTATTCACGCAGCGGCAGCTTGCCGAAAGCGACCAGACCGAAGGCAACAATCAGCAGGCTGATGACGGTGGCAAATACCGGGCGGCGGACCGACAGGTCAGTGAGGATCATGGCTTGGCCCCGCCGACGCCTTGATCGGCGCCTAGGGCGACCTTGGCGCCATCTTGAATTTTGAGGGTGCCACGGCTCACCACCCGTTCACCGGCGGCAAGGCCACTCACCACCGCCACTTCGCCACGACGGCGCGGGCCAATGGCGACATCGCGGCGCTGCACCAGCTGGTCATCACCCACCACAAATACGAAGTGCTGATCGCCAATTTGCAGCAGCGCCTCTTCGGGGATGGCCAATGCACGC
>JAGOCY010000453.1 GCA_017998495.1 Corallincola sp. | reverse complement strand
ACCCTGGAAGATGCAGTCAACCACCCGGAAAAATATCCGCAGCTGACCATCCGCGTCTCCGGTTATGCCGTGCGCTTCAACTCGCTGGTCAGCGAGTTGAAGCGCACGGCATAACCGGAGACGCGGATGGTCAGCTGCGGATATTTTTCCGGGTGGTTGACTGCATCTACCAGGGTTTCGCGACGCAGCACGTTGACGTTGAGGTGCTGGCCACCTTCCACCTTGGCTTCCACCTGCACCGGCACTTCGCGGTATTCGATGGTGCCGAGATCGGCGACCGGAACCAGCTGGTCGGCTTCGTAGTTGCCTTTGGCACACAGGCAGCGCGCCTGGCCGGCGGCATCGTCGAGCAGCCAGAAGGAGTTGAGCAGGGCGTCATTGGCCGCTTTGGTGATCTGAATACCTTTCATCGGGGGACCTCATGGCAATAGATGGGATCTCAAGCTGAGTTGATTTCTATCACGCTATCCCGATCTGGTTATTGACTCAGGTCAATGAAATCTGGGTCGGGGGCATTTTCGTCCAGTCCCTCAAGGGCTCTTAGCCAGCAGATTTCGCTGGCCCAGCGCTGCTCATCGATGGTTTCCAGCACCAGTGGTATCTGTTCAAAGCGCGCGTCGTTCATGATGAAGCGGAACACGGCGGTGCCCATTTCACCCAGCCCGAGGCAGTGATGACGGTCTACCCGGCTGCCAAATTTTGATTTTGAATCATTGAGATGCATGCCGCGCAGATAGTTGAAGCCAACCACCTGGTCGAACTGGGCAAAGGTGGTGGTGCAGGCCTCCGGGGTGCGCAGGTCATAACCGGCGGCAAAGGCGTGGCAGGTATCAAAGCAGATGCCGACGCGCGATTTGTCGGCCACACCATCGATGATGGCCGCCAGCTGCTCGAAGCTGTGGCCCAGATTGCTGCCCTGACCGGCGGTGTTTTCGATCACCGCGATCACCTCCGGGCAGGCCTCATGAGCGATGTTGATCGAGGTGGCAATGCGCGCCAGACAGGCATCAATGGCGATGCGGTTGAGGTGGCTGCCGGGGTGAAAGTTAAGCAACTTGAGGCCGAGCTGGCGGGTGCGCTGCATCTCGTCAATAAAGGCGGCGCGTGAACGGGTCAGCCCCTCCTCGTCGGGATGGCCGAGGTTGATCAGGTAACTGTCGTGAGGCAGCACCTGTTCTGCACTGATGCCGGAGTTCGCCAGTTCGCGCTGGAAGGCGTCGATCTCTTTGCTGGTCAGGGCTGGCGCCTCCCAGCGGCGCTGGTTGCGGGTGAACAGGGCGAAGGCGTTGGCGCCGATGGCGCGGGCATTGATAGGGGCATTGGCGACACCGCCGGCTGCGCTGACATGGGCACCGATAAACTTCATGAGCGTGTCTGCTTGAGCAAGGGAGGACAGTGTAGCGGCTGCGGTCGCTGTGAATAAGCCGGGGTTGGCTAATCGACGAAGCTGGCGTGCAGGCTGATGCGGGCCGGCAGCTGCACCTGCCAGCGGGCCAGCGCCGCCCGTGAGAACAGCAGCTGGCCCTGGGCGGGGGTTGAGGGCAGTGAGGCCACATCAAAGCCGCTGAGCAGCATCAGCGCTCGCTTGCCAGCCTCTCGCCCCTGTTCTCGCCCCGACATCACCAGCCCGCCGATCAGCTTGTCGCTGCCGACGCTGAAGTCCCACAGGGCAAAGGCGGGCAGTGCGCTGTTGCTGTAGGTCCAGCGGGCCACGTCGTCATCCAGCACCGGCTGGTCGTCTTCACGGCGCAGGGTCTGATAAAGGCCGACCATCAGGGCCTGATAGCCGCGCCCCGGGGCTTCGCTCACCGCCTGTTGCCAGCAGTTGAAACTGTGGCACTGGATCACATCGACGGCCATACCGGGCAGGTGCAGCAGTCGCTGCGGGCTGAGTTCGTCGCTGAGGATGCGATTGCTGGTTTCGCTGTCATCAAACAACACCAGCACCCGCTTTGGGGCTGGCATCATGAAGTCGCGTAGCGACAGTATGGCGCGGCGGAACAGCGGCCGCTCCAGTACCCCGGTGACCTGCCGTGACAGCGGCAGATCATAGGTGCGCGGGTTGCCATTGACCCCGAGATAGACCAGCGGCAGGCCGAGATCGGCGATCCGCTTGCCCAGCAGCCGGGTGGCGTTGTCATCGGCAAGGATCACCAGCGCCGGACGTTCGCTGCGGATCCGCTCAAAGGCCCGATCCGCGACTGCGGCAAAGGCGGAAGGGGGGATCTTTTTGGTATCCAGCGCAATGCTGATCAGTTGATGCTGGCGTAACACCTCGCGCAGGCCGCGCTGATAGTTGCGCACCCAGGCAAAATCGTCGGCGTAGCTATCGACCACCATAATGGTGGCGGCAGTCGCTGGCAGGGCCAGTAACAGCGACAGCAACAGCAGCAGGCGTAGCGACATCGGCGGGCAGGGGAACCAGCTGGTGGAACAGATCGCTAGAATGGTCGCCGGCGCCGTCAGATGCCATGATAAAGGCCGCTATATTCGCAACTTGCTG
>JAGOCY010000452.1 GCA_017998495.1 Corallincola sp. | reverse complement strand
CCGTTGATGCAGTCGATTGTGGCCCTGATCTTTCTGCTGTTCCTGCTGCCGGGGCTGGTGTTTGGCTTCGTCAGTGGCCAGTTCCGCAACAGCAAAGATCTGGTCGCCGCCATGAGCAAAACCATGGAGGGGATGGGCTACTACCTGGTGATGGCCTTTTTCTGTGCCCAGTTCATCAAGGCCTTTAGCGATTCTCAGCTCGGCACTCTGCTGGCGGTCGAGGGCGGGCTGGCGCTGCAGGGGCTGGGGCTGCCGGGGCCGGTGATGCTGGTGGGCATTTTGCTGCTGGTGGCCTTTCTTAACCTGTTTATCGGCTCGGCCTCGGCCAAGTGGGGGCTACTGGCGCCGATCTTTGTGCCGATGCTGATGCAGGTCGGCTTCTCGCCCGATCTGACCCAGGCCGCTTACCGCGTGGGCGACTCCACCACCAACATCATCACCCCGCTGATGCCCTACTTCCCGCTGGTGGTGATCTATTGCCAGCGCTATGTGAAGAACACCGGCATTGGCACCTTGGTGGCAATCATGATGCCCTATTCGCTGCTGCTGACGCTGGTCTGGACCCTGTTCCTGATCCTCTACTGGCAGCTGGGGATACCGCTGGGGATAGGCGCCAGCTACAGCTACCCGGCCCCCTGACGCCTGTGGCTGCCGCTGCTACACTGCGCGCCCCGTTGCTGCCGGAGCCTTGCTGATGGATTGCGCCTATTTTGCGGCGGGCCGCTGCCGCAGCTGCAACCGCATCGCCACCCCCTATCAGGCACAGCTGGCGGCCAAGCAGGCTCACGCCCAGGGGCTGCTGTCCGCCTGGCCGGCGATCCAGTGGTTACCGGCGGTGGCCAGCAGCGAGGCCGGCTTTCGCAACAAGGCCAAGATGGTGGTCAGCGGCAGTAGAGAGGCGCCCGTGCTCGGCATTCTCGATGAGGCGGGGCATGGGGTGGATCTGGCCGCCTGTCCGCTCTATCCGCCCGCGCTGCAGGCCAGCTTCGAGCCACTGCGCCAGTTCATCCAGCTGGCCCGCATTCCGCCCTATGACCTCAACAGCCGCCGTGGCGAACTCAAATACCTGCTGCTGACCCTCGATGAAGCGAGCGGCGCGCTGATGGTGCGGCTGGTGCTGCGCTCACGCGAGCCGGAGGCGCGCATCCGCAAACATCTGCCAGCGCTGCTGGCGGCGCTGCCGCAGGCCAAGGTGGTCAGCCTCAACATCCAGCCGGAGCACAAGGCGGTGCTGGAGGGTGAGCTGGAACTGGTGCTGAGCAGCGACGACAGCCTGACCATGACCGTGGCCGGGCTGCCGCTGCATCTCAAGCCGCGCAGCTTCTTTCAGGTCAACAGTGCGGTGGCCGGGGCGCTCTATACCCAGGCGGCGGCCTGGGTGGCCGAGGCCCAGCCGCGTGAAGCCTGGGATCTATTCTGTGGTGTCGGTGGTTTTGCCCTGGCCGCCGCGCGCTTGGGGGTGAGCGTCACCGGCATTGAGGTGAGCAGCGAAGCGATCGCCAGTGCCAGCCGCAGCGCCGCCGAACTGGGGTTGGCCCATGCCCGCTTCCGGGCGCTGGATGCCACCGATTTTGCACTGGCCGAGCAGCGGGTGCCGGAGCTGGTGATCGTCAACCCGCCACGCCGTGGCATCGGGGCGCCGCTGGCCCGCTTTCTCGATCAGTCGCAGTGCCGCACCCTGATCTACTCCAGCTGCAACGCCGAGTCGCTGGTGCGCGATCTGGCGGCCATGTCGGGTTTTACCCCGGTGGCCGCCCAGCTGTTGGATATGTTCCCTCACACCGACCACTACGAGCTGCTGCTGCGCTGTCAGCGCCAGTAACGGCTCAGGGGCTGGGCGGGGTGAAACCGGATTCGGCGATGGTGCTGCGCCCCTCTTTGAGGGCGAAACGGATAAAGGCCTGGGCGCGCTGGCGCTGCCCAGCGGTGACGATGGCCGCCTGCTGGTTAAGCTGGGCATGCCAGTCGGCTGGCACCGGCTTGGCCTCAGCCAGATAGCCGCCCTGCACCAGCAGCGCCCGCGGTACCAGCCCGCCCGGCGCCGAGCCCTTCTCCACATGCTGAAACACCAGCTGAGCGCTATCGACCCGGCTCAACCGGTTGCCCAGCTTGCCCCAGAGTTTTAGTTTGGCCAGCACCTGCTGGCTGGCGGCGCCATAGGCCGACAGGGTCGGTTCGGCGATGGCGATGCGCGGCAGTTCGCCCAGCCGCTCCAGGGTGATGGAGGGGTAATCGCGCGACCACAGCATTAGGCTGTCACCTGCGATCACCACCTTGCTGTCGGCCAGCAGATGACCGTTGTCGGTGAGCTGCTTGAGCCGCCACTCATCGCTGGTGATCAGCAGATCGATGGGGCTGCCGTTGGCGATCTGGGTGGCCAGCTGGCCGGTCGAGCCGCTGGCGATGGTCACCGGCCCTCCTCCCTGCTGGCTAAAGCGCTGGGCCAGTTTCTCGGCGGTGGGGGCAAACTCGCTGCCCACCGCCAGCCGTAACGGGCCATTGGCC
>JAGOCY010000451.1 GCA_017998495.1 Corallincola sp. | reverse complement strand
CCTGAGGCGGCCGGAGGTGGCGGCGGGGGCCGGTCTGGACACCCACCCCCTGGCCCCGGTGGTTGGGTTTGGGGGGCAAGGGGGGGGGCTGGCGGGGGCGGGTGAGGTGACGATCCGGCAGATGGCGGCGGCGGGCACCCTGCGCGGCATCCCCATCCGCGACCACGGCATGGCGCTGCGCGACATCGAGCTGCAAACCCTGGCCGGGCGCACCCTTCCCCATGCGGCGCAGCGGTTTCTGGACTACCTGAAGACCATGCTGCCTGCGGGCCAGAGCCACTCCGCATAAACCCTGCTCCTTGCCGTTTTGGCAAATCTGGGTTTCCAATTCTCTGATGGCGGCAAGGCTGCAAACTTTCTACGATGCAGCAAAACCCCTCTTGATTGCTGCCACCATGACCACAAGCCGCCATTTCTTGAACGCCTCCCTGCTCAGCGCTGTGGCACTTGCCGCGCCATACGCACAAGCACAGGCGCAAACGCCGAGCTACCCCAGCAAACCGATCCGTATCGTGGTGCCCTTTGGCCCCGGTGGTGCGACCGATGTGGTAGCCCGCACCGTGGCCGACAAGCTGTCCGCCCGCCTGGGGCAGCCGATGATCGTGGACAACAAGCCCGGGGCCAGCACCATGATTGGCGCCGACGCCGTGGCCAAGGCCGCACCCGACGGCTACACCCTTTTGGTGTCGGGCTCGTCCACCTACAGCGTGGCACCCGCTCTCAAGGAGCGTATGCCCTACGACCACCAGAAAGACCTGGCACTGATTGCCTTGCTGGTCAAAGCGCCGCTGGTGCTCGTGAGTGGGCCAAGCGCACCAGTCAAGTCTCTGGCCGAGCTGATCGCTCTGGCCAAATCGAAGCCGGGTGACCTTGGCTACGCCACCTTTGGCACGGGCTCGGCCCCGCATTTGCTGGGGGAGATGTTTGCCCATGAAGCAGGTATCAAGGTGCTGGGCGTACCGTACAAAGGCAGCGCGCCCGCGTCGATGGCGCTGCTGGGCGGCGAGATCCATTACGCCTTTGACACCATCACATCGGCGGGTGCGAACATCAAGGCAGGCAAGCTGCGCCCGCTGGCTGTGTCATCAGTCCAGCGCATCACCGCGCTGCCTGACGTTCCGACCCTGGGTGAACTGAAACTGGGCAAGGCCAGCTTTGACGCTTTTTATGGCCTGGCCGCGCCTGCAGGCACACCCGTCGCCATCCAGCAACTGCTGGGCCGCGAGGTGGCTGCCATCATGGCGCTGCCGGATGTGAAGGAAAAAATGCTGGCCGCCGGACTGGAGCCTGGTTTTCTGGACGCGCCTGCTTTCAACGCCAAGGTGGTGGATGAAATTGCCACGTTCAAAGCGGCTGGCAAACGCGCCAATATCACGATGGAGTGATAGATTTTTTGATGAAAACAGCATCGAGCGCACATTCAGCGTGCGGAGTCAGCTATCATTGTTGATAGCCACCTCACGCAGGCTAAATCGCCACCAGCTTGCGCACCCCATTGGCCTGCATGTCAGCCCCCTTGCCGCTAGCAATGACCTCGCCACGCTCCATCACGATGTACTCGTCGGCCAGCTCTTCGGCAAAGTCGTAGTACTGCTCACACAGCACGATGGCCATGGTGCCGCGGTCGGCCAGCATGCGGATGACGCGGCCGATATCTTTGATGATGCTGGGCTGGATACCTTCGGTAGGCTCGTCCAGGATCAGCAGCTTGGGGCCGGGGGCCAGCGCGCGGGCAATGGCCAGCTGCTGCTGCTGCCCGCCTGACAGGTCACCACCACGCCGGTGCAGCATTTGTTTGAGCACCGGGAACAGCTCATACAACTCACTCGGGATCGGCGTGCTGGCACTTTTGTAGGCCAGGCCCATACGCAGGTTTTCTTCCACCGTGAGGCGGGCAAAGATCTCGCGGCCCTGGGGCACAAAACCGATACCTGCGCGGGCGCGTTCGTAGGGCGTGGTGCGCTCGATGGGTTTGCCATCAAACTCGATGCTGCCGGTCTTGATGGGCACCAGGCCCATCAGGGATTTGAGCAGCGTGGTTTTGCCCACGCCGTTGCGGCCCAGCAGCACGGTGACCTTGCCCATGTGCGCCTGCACACTCACATTGCGCAGAATGTGGGAGCCACCGTAGTACTGGTTGACGTCTTTGACGTTGAGGATGCTCATTTTCAGCGGCCTAAATAAACTTCAATAACCCGTTCGTCGGCCTGCACTTCATCGAGCGTGCCCTGCGCCAGCACCGAGCCGTCGCACAGCACGGTGACGATCTCGCTGATGGTGCGGATGAAGCTCATGTCGTGCTCCACCACCATCAGCGAGTGTTTGCCTTTCAGCGTGAGGAACAGCTCGGCGGTGCGGGCGGTTTCTTCGTCCGTCATACCGGCCACGGGTTCGTCGAGCAGCAGCAGCTTGGGGTCTTGCATCAGCAGCATACCAATCTCCAGCCACTGCTTCTGGCCGTGGCTCAGGTTGCCGGACTGGCGGGTCACATGGTCGGCGAGGTGGA
>JAGOCY010000450.1 GCA_017998495.1 Corallincola sp. | reverse complement strand
CGGCCTCGTCAAGCTCAGCCACGCGGCTGCGCCACTGCGCTCCAATGGATGAGTTGACACGCCTGTCACCCATCTCTGTTACCACATCCTTGCCGCCGACATAGAGATCGGGGTTATGCAGCGCAGCCAGGGTGCTCATCACCTCTGTGGCCATGGCGGCTGCTTGCTGCTTTGCAGTCGCAGTTCGAATACCCTGTTCTCGAAGTTCGTCGAAGAATTTCTGCATCAGTTCGTTGCGGTACTCTGCACGCGCCTTTTGCTGCGCCTTGCCAGTGCCTTGGCGCTTGATCGCCCTAAAGCGCTCACGGCCCTCAAGATACTCTTCGACAGACAGGTTGTTTAGTCCGCTCTGTTGCCCGTGCAGCTGGCGGTCAAATTCCGGGATTTTATCCTTTATTGTTTTGCCCGCATTGAAGCACTCGACATCAACCTGCTCCATGCCAAGTGGTTGGCCTGCAGCCTCCCATTCTGCTTGGGTGCCTGTCCCGCCATTGGCCAGCCACATGCGGTATTTCACATCGGTTTCCGGCGATAGCGTTGTCCATTGCTCGCCGTTCTGGGCTGTTGCGGTGTAGGCAACCTCGTCAGAGTACTTGGTGTATTTGGTGCCGTTGGCTGCAATGAGAACTTCTTTCTCTCCCCCCGTCGCCGGGCTATAGAACAAGCCACCAATCGCGGTTCCTGCACGCAAGGCCACTGATGCCAAGGTGGTGCTTTGCGCGGCTGCCATTGATGTGCTGTTTGCTGCGGCAGATGTTGTCAGGCGGGCAACGGCTGGGGTGATCGGCGCTGCAGGGCCAAGAGGCGTTGGGGCAAATGACTGACTGGGTGTCGTACCGGGAGATTCTATCCGCCGAGGTTCTGGCTTGGCCTCAAGTGCACCGTCGGCTTCAGCGGGTGCACTAGGGGTTCCCCCTGCCGCTGCAGCGGCAAAGGCGCGGTAGGCCCCGTGGGGGTCGTAGACCTTGTGTACTTCCATCTGGCCCCTGGCCAAGGCGGCAGCCAGATGTTTGTAGATCTGTTCATCGTCGATGTACTGCATGCCGACGCTGGTACCACGGTAATAGTGGTAGAGCTTGCGCAGCCCCTGAAACGGGCCGAGAGCGGCCCACTGGTTGGCGGGGCTGTGGCCGCGCCGCAGCAGGTCAAGGCTCCAGTAGTAGTCGCGGGCGTTGCGATCAATGGTGTAGTAGCTCAGGGTGCTTTGGCGCCAGCGATCATCGAAGAAGCAGATAAACCAGGACTGAAATGAAGGCGCTATCTCCAGCAAGTAGCCCCGCTGGTGCATGGTGGCGATCTTGAAAGGCTCGGTTAGCTGTTGGCGCTGGGAAAAGCTCATCTGGGTCCATCCGTTGCGGCTGCTCGTCCTGAGCGCTGGCTAATCTATCGGCTGTGGAGCGTTCAGCCAAGCGCAAAATAGGGGGCTGCTCCGTCAAGGTGACAGCGCAAGGCCATGAGCCGAGCCAGTCCTGCTTTCCCACCCCTTGATCACCACCCGCACCCACGCCAACCAACCCACGGCCAGCTGGGCGTAGGGGTTGAGTCGCCTGGACGGCGACGAAAGCCACTAAGGCACATGGATGTGACTTTGTGGCGACCCCGTCGCCCGGCAGAATTTCAGCCAGATATTGATGGTGGTGATCTTTGGGGGCCGACAGGGTTCGCCAAGGGAGGGTTCGGCGACCCTCCCTTGGCTCGTCGGGCGGGGGCGAAACCCCGCGAATTGCTGCCACGCAGTGGCATTAGCGGCCACGCCGCAGGCGCATGGCCAACGCAGTTGGCATTCCCGGAAAATCCCCCCAGCCCCCCTTTGCCAAAGTGGGGTAAACAGCCAGCCGTCAGCGATAGCGGGTTGTGAGCATCCGCAGGACGCGGGCATCGTCGGGCGTGGGCAGCAGCGGGCGGGGGGTGGCTGCGGCCATCAGTCCGCCGCACTGATCTCCTCAATCGGTAACACCGTCACCTGCACCTCCGGATCATGGCTACCGCCGCCCAGCAGCACGCCGCGCAGCGGTGACACATCGGTAAAGTCGCGGCCCCAGCCGATCACCAGATGTTCCAGATCCGGCTGGCAGTTGTTGGTGGGGTCAAAGCCGACCCAGCCGTTACTGGGGCAGAACACCTCGACCCAGGCGTGGGTGGCGTCGGCGCCGATCAGCCGGGGTTTGCCTGGCGGTGGCCGGGTGAGCAGGTAGCCGGACATGTAGCGGGCGGCCAGCCCCAGGCTGCGCAGGCAGGCCAGCATCAGGTGGGCGAAGTCCTGGCAGACGCCGCGCCGCTCTTTAAGCACGGTGAGCAGCGGTGTGGCGATGTCGGTGGCGCTGGCATCGAAGGTGAATTCGCGGTGGATCTTGGCCATCAGCGCCCGGCAGCCATCAAGCAGCGGGGTGTCGTCGCCAAAGCAATCGCGGGCGTAGTCGGCAAAGTTGCGCTTAAGCCGGACATGGGGCGACTCGTAGCGGTAGCGCTGGGCCTCCAGCAGATCAGCAGTGAGCGGCTGGCCGTGG
>JAGOCY010000449.1 GCA_017998495.1 Corallincola sp. | reverse complement strand
GTCTGGGGCCAAAGGCAGGCAGCATCGGCCCCCTGTTGCAGCTGCCGGGTGAGTGGCGATGAGCCCAGTTGATGGTGACCAGACAACCTCGTTTGCCGGCCTGACGCCGGATCTGATGCTGGATGCAGTGGACAGCCTGGGGCTGCGTAGCGATGGCCGGCTGCTGGCGCTCAACAGCTACGAAAATCGGGTTTACCTGCTGTGGATGGCCGAGGCGCCGCCGCTGGTAGCCAAGTTCTATCGCCCCGGGCGCTGGAGCGACGAAGCCATCCGTGAGGAGCACAGCTTCAGTGCCGAGCTGGCCGCGGCCGAGATCCCGGTGGTGGCACCGCAGACGATCAACGGCGATACCCTGTTTCACTACCAGGGCCAGCGTTTCGCCCTGTTCCGCAAGCAGGGGGGGCGGACCCCGGAGCTGGAGGATAGCGACACCCTGGAATGGCTGGGGCGTTTTCTCGGCCGCATCCACGCCGTGGGTGGGGTACGGCCGTTCAGTCAGCGGCCAACCCTGGATCTGGCCAGCTTCGGCCAAGCATCGCGCGACTATCTGCTGGCCAACCAGTTCATTCCGCGTGATCTGCTGGCGGCCTGGCAGAGCGTGACCGCCGCCGCCCTTGAGGGGGTGGCCGACTGTTACCGCCGTGCGGGCAATGTCAGCTATCTCCGCCTGCATGGTGACTGTCACCCGGGCAACCTGCTGTGGACCGATGATGGCCCCCACTTTGTCGATTTTGATGACTGCCGCATGGGGCCGGCCATTCAGGATCTGTGGATGCTGCTGGCCGGTGACCGCTTTGAGCAGGGGCGCCAGCTATCGGATCTGCTGGCTGGTTACGAGGAGTTCTGTGCCTTCGATCCCCGCCAGCTGTACCTGATCGAAGGGCTACGCACCCTGCGTCTGCTCCACTACAGCGCCTGGCTGGCGCGGCGCAAGGATGACCCAGCCTTTATCGCCGCCTTCCCGTGGTTCAACAGCAACCGCTACTGGGAGGAGCGCATCCTCGAGCTGCGTGAGCAGATCGCGCTGATGCAGGAGCCGCCGCTGGTGGTATGAGGCGGTTGGCATAAAAAAGGGCCGCTGCTGCGGCCCTTTTATTCAAGCGTCACCCTTATTCGCTGTCAGCGGCCGGTTCAGCCTTGACCGCCTTGGCGCGGCTGGCCCGTGGTTTGGCCACTTTGGCCGGGGCCACAGCATCCAGATCCAGCTCCTGTACCGGCGGAATCTCCGGCAGGTCGCTGCTGATCGCCTTGGCACTCACCGCCTTGGCCTTGGCCGGGGTCTTGCTGGCCTTGGCGGCAGGCTCCGCCTTGACCGCCTTCGCCTTGGCCGCTTTGGCAACGGTTTTGCTGCCATCACCCAGCTGATGCTGGCGCCAGTATTCGGCGCTGAGCAACGCCGCGGCCACGCTGACATTGAGGCTGTCGACCAGGCCGGAACCGGCGATGGTCAGGCTGGCGCTGGCGGCGGCCAGCGCCGAGTCACTCACGCCGCCCTGTTCCTCACCGAGGATATAGGCGGTGCGGCTGGGCAGGCTGGTGCGGTAGAGGTCGCTGCTGTTGCGGGCGGCGGTGGCATAGACGGTAAAGCCTGCCGCCTTAAGCGCCTCAATGGCGGTGACCAGATTGTCGGTGGCCAGCCCCGGCACAAACAGGGCGCCGCCTTCGGAGGTGCGCATGGCCGCGCCGGAGCGCAGGGCTGCGGCGTTCTCGGTGATGATGGCGCCGACCTTGTAATGAGCGGCCGTGCGCATGATGGCACCGAGGTTGTGAGGGTTGGCCACCCCATCGAGCAGCAGCACGCAGGCTGGCGCATCGGCCGCCAGCGTGGCCAGCCAGTCGCTCAGGGTCTGACTCGGCAGCTCTTTGATCACCAGACAGACCCCTTCGTGATGGGTCGATTCGGTGACTTTGTCCATCTCGTCGTTGGTGATGACGTGGTAGGCCTTCTTGGCGGCGGCCAGGGTTTTCATCAGTGGGCCAAATTTGGCGCGGGCAGTGGCTTCGGTGAAATAAGCGCGGATCACCAGATCGGCGTGATGCTGGTAGAACAGGGCACAGGCATTGACCCCGTGGATCTTGCGCTCGTCACTGGCCAGGCCACGCGGCTCGACCGCCACTGCCGGCTCAATGGCCTGCTCGGCATCCAGCTGCACGGCACGGGCTTTGGGCCACGGGCTGCCATTGTCACTGGGCTGCAGATCGCGGCGCGGCGGCCGTGGGCCTTCGAACCTCTGCCCCTGCGGGCGCTCGCGGCGCGGTTGATCGTCGCGATAGCCACGACCTTCGCCACCCTCTCGCTGCGGGCCGCCCTCGGTTTTGGGGCGGGCACTGCGCCACGGGTCCTGGCGGTTGCCATCACGCTCACCGCCGCCCATCGGGCCGCGCGGCTCGCCACTGTCACGGCGTGGGCCACGATCGCCACCGGGACCACGCGGCCCACGATCGCCGCCCGGGCCGCGGGCACTGCGTTCGCCGCCACCGGGGCCGCGGTTGCCGCGCTCATCTCCGT
>JAGOCY010000448.1 GCA_017998495.1 Corallincola sp. | reverse complement strand
GCCCAGAGCATCCATCCACGGCTCAATGGCGCCACCCTGAGTGATCAGGATGGCGGTGGTATCCGCGTCGATCAGGTGGCGCCGCGCTCACCAGCCGCCCAGGTCGGCCTGCGCGAGGGTGACCAGATCGTGGGTGCCAACAATCTGCGCATCAAGACCCTGAAGGAGCTGCGGACACTGCTCGAACAGAAACCGCGAGTACTGGCCCTCAACATCCTGCGTGATGGCCAGAGCTTCTATTTGATCCTGCGCTAATCCTGCCTTGACCGCGCACCGCCAGCCGAGGCTGGCGGTGCGTTGGTGACCGCCCCTGGCAGTGCTATGCTGCCGCCATCACCTTCCGCCGCTGTCACGGAGTCTGACCGGTGCGTCCCCTGTTTCTGCCCGTTGCCCGCTTTGTCGCCAGCAGCCTGCTTCTGGGAGTGGTGATGGCGGCCGTGTTGCTGCTGCTGTTTCCACAACTGCGCCACGGCGGTTCACTGCTGGAGGAGCTGCGTGCCTGGCGCGAAGAGCCGGTACAGGGTTACGGCGTCGCCGTACGCCGCGCCGCGCCGGCGGTGGTCAATGTCTATACCCGCAACCTGCCGGGGGAGAGTGGCAGCGGCCAGACCCTCGGTTCCGGGGTGATCATGACCGCCCTCGGCCATGTGCTGACCAACTACCATGTGATTGCCGGCGCCGATCAGGTGCTGGTGGCACTGCAGGACGGGCGCGTGTTCGCCGCCTCGCTGGTAGGCAGTGATCCCTACACCGATCTGGCGGTGCTGAGCATCGAAGCTGACAACCTGCCGGTCATTCCCCAGAACCCCGAACTGGTATCGCGGGTCGGCGATATCGTGCTGGCCATCGGCAACCCTTACAACCTCGGCCAGACCATCACCCAGGGGATCATCAGTGCCCTTGGTCGCATTGGCATGGCCACCACCAGTTATCAGGATTACCTGCAGACCGATGCGGCGATCAACGCCGGCAACTCCGGTGGCGCCTTGATCAATAGCCGCGGCGAACTGGTCGGCATCAACACCATCGCCTTCCACAGTGGCGCCAGTGTCGACAGCCAGGGGATCGGCTTCGCCATCCCCTACCCGCTGGCCCACAAGATCATGACCAAGCTGATCGCCCATGGTCGGGTGGTGCGTGGTTATCTGGGGATCAACGGTGGTCAGCTCAATCCGGCGGTCGCCCGCCAGATGCAGTTGGGCAGCAGTCAGGGGGTGGTGATCACCAGCCTGGACCCGCAAGGGCCAGCACAGGGAGCGGGGTTGCTGCAGGGGGATATCATCGTGGCCATCGATGGCCAGACCATCGACAGCGTTCATCAGGCACTGGATCTGATTGCCGAAACCGCCCCGGGCGCCACTGTCACCCTGACCGTCTATCGCCGCGGCCAACGGCTGCAGCAGGCAGTGGCCATTGGCGAACCGCCGCAACCAGTCACCCGCTGATGCCTAGGCCATGGCCCTGAGGGGCGGCGCAGCCGCCGCCCGGGGCCGGTATTAGCCGCGCACCCGCTCGATATGGGCACCCAGTGCCGACAGCTTGTGCTCAATGTGCTCATAGCCGCGATCCAGGTGGTAGATACGATCCACCACCGTTTCGCCTCCCGCCACCAGACCCGCCAGCACCAGCGACGCCGACGCGCGCAGATCCGTGGCCATCACCTGAGCACCGGTCAACGGCGGGCTGGGCAGGCAGATGGCAGTATTGCCCTGCAGCTCGATGTTGGCGCCCATGCGCTGCAGCTCCGGCACGTGCATGAAGCGGTTCTCGAAGATGGTTTCGGTCACGGTACCACTGCCCTCGGCCACCACATTGAGGACCATGAACTGGGCCTGCATATCGGTGGGAAAGGCCGGATGGGGCGCAGTCTTGATGTTGACCGACTTGAGGGTACGGCCACGCATGTCGAGTTCGATGTAGCCGTCGCCGCTGGTGATGGCGGCGCCCGCCTCCTCCAGCTTGGCGATCACCGCTTCCAGCAGATGGGACGAGGTGTTGCGGCAGACGATGTGACCACCCGTGATCGCGGCGCCCACCAGAAAAGTACCGGTCTCGATGCGATCCGGCAGCACCTGATAGTGGCCACCATGCAGTGCCGGCACGCCGTGGATCACCAGCCGATCACTGCCTGCACCTTCGATGCGGGCACCGAGCGCATTGAGGAAGTTGGCCAGATCCACCACTTCCGGTTCGCGCGCCGCGTTCTCGATGATGGTGGTGCCGTCAGCCAGAGCCGCGGCCGCCATCAGGTTCTCGGTACCGGTGACGCTGACCATGTCCATAAAGATCGTGGCGCCCTTGAGGCGACCACCGGGCACTTCGGCTTCGATATAGCCGTTGCGCACATCAACCTTGGCCCCCATCAGCTCCAGGCCATGGATATGCAGGTTGACCGGCCGCGCACCGATGGCACAGCCACCGGGCAGCGACACGCGCGCCTTGCCAAAACGGGCGGCCAGTGGGCCGAGCACCAGAATCGAGGCGCGCATGGTTTTGACCAGCTCGTAGGAGGC
>JAGOCY010000447.1 GCA_017998495.1 Corallincola sp. | reverse complement strand
CAATGGCAACGTCGATCTGGAAACCGGCGTGGTGACCGAAGACACCGGCCCTGAGATCCGTACCCGGGCCCTGTTTCAGGATCACTTCATCGGCGTGGCCCGCGCTGGCCACAGTCTGAGCCAAGGGGAGATCAGCGCTGAGCGTTATGCCGCCGCCGCCCAGGTGCTGGTATCACGCCGCGGCGGCAGCAAAGGGCTGATCGACGAGGCGCTGCTGGCATTGGGACTGCACCGTCAAGTGGTGGTGACGGTCGACGGTTTCGCTGCGGCGTTGGCGCTGGCCCGCGCCACGGATCTGGTCACCGCCGTGCCCGCGCGTCATACCGCAAACCTCCGCCAGGGGTTGTTCAGCTTTGAGCTGCCTTTTACGGCCCCGACCATCAAAGTGTCGATGCTGTGGCATCCGCGCCTGGACGGCGACCACGCCCACCGCTGGTTACGCGAGCAGATCCTGGATATCTGTGGCGGCGATGGCTCATAGACGCGATAGTCACCGACACTCGTCATTCCACCATCGAGTCGCCGCCATCGTCAGGCAGCGCGGTCGGACAGCGCCAGGAGGTTGAAGATGCTGCCAACCCTGTTTATCTCTCATGGTTCGCCCATGCTGGCCGTGCAGCCCGGCGCCAGTGGTAGGGCGCTGGAGGCGCTGGCCGCCAGCCTGCCGCGCCCCACTGCCGTGGTAGTGATCTCGGCCCATTGGCAGAGTGCTGAGCTGGCCATCGGCAGCCACCCGCAGCCACCGACCTGGCACGATTTCGGCGGCTTTCCGCCGGAGCTCTACCGCCTGGATTATCCGGCGCCCGGCGAACCACAGCTGGCGCTCAGCATTCAGCAGCTGCTGCAGCAGGCCGCCATCAGCGCGCAGCAGGACCCGAAACGCCGCCGCGATCATGGCGTGTGGGTGCCGCTGCGCCTACTCTACCCGCAGGCCGACATTCCGGTGGTGCAGCTGTCGCTGCCCCGCACCGCCACACCAGAGTCGCTGACCCGGCTGGGACGAGCGCTGGCCCCGCTGCGTCAACAACAGCTGCTGCTCGTCGGCTCCGGCAGCATCACCCACAATCTTGGCGAGCTTGACTGGCGTGCCGGGCCGGACCAGATCAGCCCTTGGGCCCAGGCCTTTCGCGACTGGATGGTCGAGCGTCTGGCGGCCGATGACGAGGGGGCGCTGCACGACTATCGCCGCCTGGCGCCGCACGCGGTGCGCAACCACCCCACCGACGAGCACCTGCTGCCGCTTTTCGTGGCGCGCGGCGCCGGCGGGCGCTTTGCTCAGGTCCATAGCGGTTTCACCCTGGGCGCGCTGGGCATGGATATCTACCGCTTCGACTGAGCCTGAGCCCTGTGATGACCGGCCAAATCCGCGCAACTCATCGGTTTTTGCTGCTGGTGCGTAGTGTTAGGCTCGTAACCAGTTGTTGCAGGCAGGATGCGTCATGACCCGAACCTATAAATATTACGATCTGGTGATGGTCGCCTTTGTGGTGGTGCTGATCTGCGCCAACCTCATCGGCCCGGCCAAGATCGCCGAGATCAATGGCTTTACCTTTGGTGCCGGGGTGCTGTTTTTCCCCTTCTCCTACATCTTTGGCGACATCCTCACCGAGGTGTACGGTTATGCCCGCGCCCGCCGCGTAGTGTGGGCCGGCTTTGGTGGTTTGGCCTTTGCCGCCTTCATGTGCTGGGCGGTGCTGGCCTTTCCGCCCGCGCCTTTCTGGCACGATCAAGCTGCGCTGGAAACGGCGCTGGGCAGCACCTGGCGTATTGTGCTGGCGTCGCTCTGTGCCTTCTGGGCCGGTGAGTTCGTCAACTCCTATGTGCTGGCGCGGATCAAGGTGTGGATGGCCGGCAAGGCGCTCTATGTGCGTACCATCGGCTCCACCATCGCCGGTCAGGCCATCGATTCCATGGTGTTTTACACCGTCGCCTTTGCCTTCATCTGGCCATGGGAACAGGTGCTGCTGATCATGGCCACCAACTACGCTCTTAAGGTGCTGTGGGAGGTAGTGATGACCCCCTTCACCTATCTGATCGTCGGCTGGCTGAAAAAGGCCGAGGGCGAGGACTACTTCGACCGCGACACCAATTTCACCCCCTTCTCGCTGAAAACCTGACAAAAAGTAGGGAGAGGGGCTCGCCAGCGACGGGACTGATGATTAGAATCGCCGCCGTCATTGGGGAGTAGCCTCTCACCGCACTGGTGAGGCTGACGTCAACACACTTGGCCCACAGGCCATGGCGTCAGCGGCTGTTGTCTGGCAAGACCTTTGACCACAATCTGCTTCCGGGCCGGCGGCAGTCTGTGGTCATTGGAAATCTGCCGGCCAGGAGCTGTCTCATGGAATCCTTTCTGGTCGCCACTGGCCTAGTGGCCCTCGCCGAGATCGGCGACAAAACCCAGCTGCTGGCCTTTATGCTGGCCGCCCGCTACCACAGGCCGATCCCCATCATCCTCGGCATCCTCATCGCGACCCTCGCTAACCACGCGCTGGCCGCCGCCTTGGGCACCGCCCTGACCA
>JAGOCY010000446.1 GCA_017998495.1 Corallincola sp. | reverse complement strand
GGGTAAGGCCGCACGCCCGGCCAGCCAGCAGCCCAGCAGTGCGATCTGGGCATCGGCGCCATGAACAGCCAGCGCCACCCCGCCGGGCGGCTGCTGGCGTAGCTGCTGGGCCAGCACCAGAGCGCGCTGCCACAGTTGGTGCCGCATCAGTGGCTGCCCGCCGTAGGGGTCAGCCACCCGTTGCCGTGGCCACTGGCGGCAGCGCCGACGAATCAGTGGCAACAGCCCCGGCACGCTCTCTGGCACCCGGGCAAAACAGCTCACCGCCAACTCCCGTACCGCCTGCTTGATCATGCGGTTACTGCTGTCGGCAGCAAGCGGCTGGCCAAAAGCCACCATCAGATCACGGCGGATACGGCGCTGGCCCAAAGAGGGCTGGCGCGCCCGCGACAGCCGGCTACCCCACATGCCATGCAGATAAAAAGGGACCACCAGGCAATCGGTGCCAGCGCGCTTGAGCGCCATCTCATAGCCACGTTTGAATTCGGCCAGATGGCCGGTGCGGCTGATGGTGCCTTCAGGGAACAGGCACACCAGATCACCGGCGGCCAAGGCGTCACCCACTGCCCGCAACGCATCACGCGAGCGGTCGGCCGAAATGGGGATGGCGTGAAACAGACGGAAAAACCAGTGCATCAACCGATGCTGATAGATGTCGCGCTCCAGCACAAAGCGGATCGGCCTGGGGCAGGCGGCCTGCAGCAGCACCCAGTCAATCCAGCTGATATGGTTGCCGAGCAGCAGCACCCCGCCCTCACGCGGGATGCGATCAAAGCCGGTGGTGTGCAGCCGGTAGCTACGCCGCACCACCCCCACCAGCAGCACCCGCAACAGGCTGGCCGGATAGACCCGGACACAGCCCCAAGCACCGACCACAGCAACGGCCGCCAGCACCCAGATGAGCTGACCAGAGTTCAGCCCCAGCGTAGACAGCGCAATGGTGACGGCCAGAAACAGCACCATGATGATGTTCTGGATAAAGTTGTTGCCGGCCAGAATACGCCCAGCCTCATGCACCGGGGCGTGATACTGCATCAGCGCATTGAGGGGGATGATGAACAGCCCGCCACAGAGGCCAAACAGGGCAAAGTTGAGGGCATGGGCCCAGGCGCTGTCGAGCAGCGGCGTCAACACTAGGCCAATGGCGATGCCCAGCGCCCCCAGCGGAATGATGCCGGTCTCGATGTGGTGACGCGACATCTGCCCAGCCACCAGCGACCCGGCCATGATGCCAATGATGCTGGTGGCCAGCAGCCCCTGCACCACCAGCGTGCTATCGATGTTCAGGCTATGTTCGGCAAACTCGGGGAAGGTGGCGATCAACACCTGGGAGATGGCCCAGAAGCCCGACAGACCGAGGATGGTCCACCAGATCATCGGCCGCTGGCGCAGACCAGCAAGGTTGTGGCGTAACATGCGACCACGGCCATAGGCCGACCAGTCGAAACGCAACGCGGCATCACCCGCTACTGGCGTTGGCAGGCGCCGGGCCAGCAGTGCCTCAATGGTAGACAGCAGCACTAACCCCAGCCCCAGTGGCCACATATGGGGCAAGATCTCAGCGGCGGAACTGGTGGGCAGGCCGCTAAGCCGCCACTCAAAGGCCGCCGAATAAACCAGCATGCCGCTGAGAATGGCGATGGTGGTAGCCGCCTGTACCACCGCATTGCCGCGAGCCAGCCGATCAGTCCCCAGCAGCTCCTTGATGTAGCCATATTTAGCCGGGCTGTAGATGGCACTCTGGGTGGCCAGCAGGAAGGTCATGGCAAAGGCTGGCCAGAACCAGCCCAGCCAGTAAAACAGGGTGATGGCCAGGCACAGCACCACCGCCAGCCAGGCAGCAAAGCGCATCACCGCCGGCTTGGCGAAGCGATCAGCAATGAACCCCGAGGGCGAGAACACCAGAATGAACGGCAGCAGGATCAGAGCATTGACGATGGCCGTCAGCACCACCTGAAGATCGCCATCGAACACCTTGAACACCGTGTTCTGAATGACGATCTTGTGGCCAAGATCGACA
The DNA here is from genome assembly GCA_017998495.1 of Corallincola sp. Lineage (GTDB taxonomy): Bacteria > Pseudomonadota > Gammaproteobacteria > Enterobacterales > Neiellaceae > RGIG665. The sequence goes on along the minus strand of JAGOCY010000446.1, from coordinate 505 downwards.
AACGCATTGAGGAAGAGCATAGCCACATAGGGCAGATAACCGGGCGTGGACTGAGCCTTCATGGCCGGGGTTTCCAGAGAAGCAGAAGGGGCAAGCCTAACCGAGCACCGAGGGCGCAACAACTGTTGGCCGGCCCGGTCAGGCCAGTGGCCGCCGATGCAGCGTGATCCACCCCGCAAAGCAGCACCACAGCGATGGCGAGCAGGCCCAAGAGCCGGGATGCTGGCGGGGTAAACGACTAAAACATCAGGGACTGTGGCCGATATCAGGGAAGTGACGGGGCCATACAGCGAGACGCGCAAGCGGGGAGATCTTTGTTCCATGCTTGAACTGAGTGCCGACAAGCGCACCCTTGAATTCGTCATCACTGAGCGCGTACTGCCGTCACCGCCAGATCTCAACCGGTTGCGCGAGCTGTTCCGCCAGTCGGCGGTCAGCCATTATCAGTTCCGCGACGATCTGGCCGAGCAACTGGTGCTGGTGATGGCCAGTGCCCGCGATCCGT
>JAGOCY010000036.1 GCA_017998495.1 Corallincola sp. | reverse complement strand
TAGCGAAGCGGCCGCGCTGATAGCGCCACAACAGCAGTGGCGTCACCAGATAAAACAGCATGATCAGGGTGACAAACCACAGGGTCAGCAGCGGCTCGCCGTTGATCATATTAGAGAGCAGCAGGCTGGGCAGCAGCGCCTCATCCTTGACCAGATCGCAGCCCCACATCAGCAACAGGGCGAGAGCAAACAACGGGTAGATGCGCAGCATGCGGTTGCGATAGAACTGCCAGGGGCTGACCCCCGGAAACTGGTAGCGGCTGAGCAACACCCCGGAGATAAACACCAGTACCGCCAGCATGCCATTGACCAGAACACGGCCGGGGTAGAGAAACAGCGGCAGGGCACCGTCGTGATAGCCACGCACATGCCAGAACAGCACGATAAACAGGATCGCCACCACCCGAAGCAGGTCGAAGGCGGCAAAGTGGCTACGGCTAGTGGTCTGGTGGCTGGTCATGCGGCCCTCAATGTCAGGGTGTGTGCGGCGCGCTACGGATTTGGCCGGCCAGCGCGTTATGCTGGTGCAGATGTTAGCTGACTGTTATTGAACACGCATGAGTCATTCTCCGGGCGGCGGTGTTGATGATCACGACGGCCCCGATCTGCGCCATCAAGGGCTGCCTAGCCCTGAGCGTCGCCAGCAGCAGGAGCCGCTGTGGCCGTCGCTGCTGCGCTGGCTGTCGGTGATTGGCTGGTTGCTGATGGCGGCGGTGCTGATTCTGGTGCATGACGCCCGACCGGAGATGAATACCGGGCTGGTACGCTATTGGGGGATTGAGATCCGTACCCATTGGCGCGCCGATCTGACCGCCATCATCGAGGTGCTGCTGTGGTGCAACGCCGCCCTGAGTTTGGCCGCGATTGTCATTAACCGGGTTCGGCTAAGGCGCAAGGGCGACAATCGCTACTACAACCTGTGGCTGCTGGGGGCACTCTCCACCGCCTTGCTGCTGCTGTTTCAAAATGTGGCGGTCGGCTAAACGGGTCGTTGCCGCCACCGCTGTGACACACCTCCCGTCTGGACGATTTGTGGCCTGACCATAAATTGACCTGAATCAATCCGCTGTCTACTTTCTGCAATAACCCCTATCCACATCAGGGATAGGGGCTGCTGATCCGCTGGCTTGACCCAGCCACGGGAACCTGCTTTCCCCGTTAGCTGGCGCCGACCGACGAGCATTCACGCTTGAGGGAGGAGTGCAGTAGTGACACGGACCCTTGTCTGCTGGTTGGCCGGGCTGGCGCTGCAGCCGCCGGTGATGGCCACCGAGATGCCGCTCAATATGACCCGTGGCGTCACCGCCATCAGCCGTGAGGTCTATGACCTGCACATGCTGATTTTCTACATCTGTTGCGCCGTTGGCCTGCTGGTGTTTGCCGCCATGTTCTGGGCCATCATCCGTCATCGCAAAAGCCGTGGCCATCAGGCCGCCCAGTTCCACGAAAGCACTAAAGTCGAGCTGCTGTGGACGGCGATCCCGTTACTGATTCTGGTGGCCATGGCGGTGCCGGCCACCCGCACCCTCATGGCGATGGAGGACACTAGCGCCTCCGAGCTGACGGTGGTGGCCACCGGCAGTCAATGGAAGTGGCACTACAACTATCTCGACCAGGGGGTGGCGTTCACTAGCCGCATGGCAACCCGTCCGGGTGAGATCGCCAACAAAATCGCCAAGGGTGACAACTACCTGCTGGAGGTCGATTACCCACTGGTGTTGCCAGTCGGGCGCAAGGTAAGGCTGTTGACCACCTCCACTGATGTGATCCACAGCTGGTGGGTGCCGGCGCTGGCGGTGAAAAAAGACGCCATTCCCCATTTCATCAACGAGGTGTGGACGCGTATCGACGAGCCAGGGATCTATCGTGGCCAGTGCGCCGAGCTCTGTGGCAAAGACCACGCCTTTATGCCGGTGGTGGTGGTTGCCAAACCGGCAGATGAGTTCGACCAGTGGCTGGCGTCCACCCGTGACGCCCAGGCCGCAGAACAGCAGCGTCAGGCCGAACTGGCGGCGCAGCAGATGACCATGGCGGAGGCGATGGCCGAAGGTGAGGCAGTCTATTTGACCGCCTGTGCCGCCTGTCATCAGCCCAATGGCCAGGGGTTGCCGGGGGCCTTTCCGGCGCTCAAAGGGGGGGTGATCACCACCGGTAAGGTGGCGGAGCATATCCGCATTGTCCGTTTCGGTAAGCCCGGTACGGCGATGCAGGCGTTCGACAGCCAGCTGACGGCGCGCCAGCTGGCGGCGGTGATCACCTATGAGCGCAATGCCTGGGGCAATAACACCGGTGATCTGGTGCAGGTCACCGACCTGCAGTCAGTCGCGGCCAAGTGAAGGAGAACGGCATGAGGGCTTTGGCCAGTCACGACGAGGCACAGCATCAGCACGGCGAGCATCAGGGGCCGCCGGCCGGGCTGATGCGCTGGCTGCTGACCACCAACCACAAAGATATTGGCACTCTCTATCTCTGCTTCAGCCTGCTGATGTTTTTCATCGGTGGCGCCATGGCCATGGTGATCCGCGCCGAGCTGTTTCAGCCCGGGCTACAGCTGGTCGACCCCAACTTCTTCAACCAGATGACCACCGTCCATGGCTTGATCATGGTCTTTGGCGCCGTGATGCCGGCCTTCACCGGGCTGGCGAACTGGCTGATCCCGATGATGATCGGCGCTCCGGATATGGCCCTGCCACGGATGAACAACTGGAGCTTCTGGATCCTGCCATTTGCCTTCTCGCTGCTGCTTGCGTCGCTGTTCACGGAAGGGGGTGGGCCTAACTTTGGCTGGACCTTCTATGCCCCGCTGTCGACCGAATACAGCCCGCCAAGTACGGCGCTGTTTGTCTTTGCGGTGCACATCATGGGCATCAGCTCGATCATGGGGGCGATCAATGTGATCGTCACCATCTGCAATCTGCGGGCGCCGGGCATGAGCTGGTTCAAGCTGCCGCTGTTTGTCTGGACCTGGCTGATCACCGCCTTTCTGCTCATCGCCGTGATGCCGGTACTGGCTGGGGCGGTGACCATGGTGCTGACCGACAAGTTCTTCGGTACCAGCTTCTTTAACGCCGCCGGCGGCGGTGATCCGGTGCTGTTTCAGCACATTTTCTGGTTCTTCGGCCATCCCGAGGTTTACATCATGATCCTGCCGGCATTCGGCGTGGTCTCCGCCATCATTCCCGCCTTTGCCCGCAAACCGCTGTTTGGTTACCACTCGATGGTCTATGCCACCTGCGCCATCGCCCTGCTCAGTTTCATTGTCTGGGCTCATCACATGTTCACTGTCGGCATGCCGCTGGCGGGTGAGTTGTTCTTTATGTACAGCACCATGCTCATTGCCGTGCCCACCGGGGTGAAGGTGTTCAACTGGGTGGCCACCATGTGGCGCGGCAGCATGACCTTTGAGACGCCGATGCTGTTTGCCATCGCCTTTGTGGTGCTGTTCACCATCGGTGGTTTCAGCGGCCTGATGCTGGCCATCACCCCGGCCGACTTCCAATACCACGACACCTACTTCGTGGTTGCCCACTTCCACTATGTGCTGGTGACCGGGGCGGTGTTTTCGATCATGGCGGCGGCCTACTACTGGCTGCCCAAATGGAGCGGGCGGATGTATGACGAAGGGCTGGGCAAGCTCCATTTCTGGTGCTCGCTTGTCTCGGTCAACGTGCTGTTCTTCCCCATGCATTTTCTTGGGCTGGCGGGCATGCCGCGGCGCATCCCCGATTACGCCCTGCAGTTTGCCGACGTTAACCAGATTGTCAGTATCGGGGGCTTTGCCTTCGGCCTGTCGCAGCTGATCTTTCTCTATCTGCTGGTGAAAACCGTCACCCGTGGCGAGCCGGCGCCAGCCAAGCCATGGGAGGGGGCCGAAGGGCTGGAGTGGACACTGCCATCGCCGGCCCCTTACCACAGCTTCAGCGAACCACCGGAGATCCGCTAATGGCTGCGCCACCGGTCAACCATCGCCCGCTGCTGGTCAAGCTGGCCGCCGTGGTGGTGTTGATGTCGGGCTTCACCTTTGCGCTGGTGCCGCTGTATGACGTGTTCTGCGAATGGACCGGGCTCAATGGCAAACCTGCGGCTGAAGCGGCGGTTTATGACGGCGTCGGCGTTGATCAGCAGCGGCTGGTGACCGTGGAATTTATTGCCCGCAATGGTGCCGACATGCCCTGGCTGTTCCGGCCAGTGGTCAGTCAGGTGCAGGTTCACCCCGGCGCGCTCACCCAGGTTAGTTTTGAGGTGCGCAACCCGACCGCCCGGGCCATGGTCGGTCAGGCGGTGCCCTCGGTTGCTCCCGGCAAGGCGGCGGCTTATCTGCACAAGACCGAGTGCTTTTGCTTCAACCGTCAACCGCTGGCGGCCGGCGAGCAGCAGCAGCTGGGACTACTGTTCTACGTCGATCCTGAGCTGCCGGCGGGCATCCACACCCTGACTCTGAGTTACACCCTGTTTGATATCAGCGACACGGTCACCACCGTGGCCAGCCGTTAAGGAGGGACTATGGCCCACACTACTGCCGCCAGCCCCGGCGCTTCAGAGGTTACTCACCGCTACTATGTCCCGGCTCAGAGTATCTGGCCCATTGTCGGGGCTGTGGCGCTGTTTCTGATCGCGCTGGGGGCCGGCACGCTGGTGCAGCAACTGGGCCAGCCGGATGGCTGGGGGCGCTGGGTGCTGCTGGCCGGCGGGGTGCTGCTGGTGGTGATGCTGTTTGGCTGGTTTGGTGCTGTCATCCATGAGTCGATGAGCGGCCTCTACAGCCAGCAGATGGACAGATCTTTCCGCCAGGGGATGAGCTGGTTCATCTTTTCCGAAGTGATGTTCTTTGCCGCCTTTTTTGGCGCCCTGTTTTATGCCCGCATCTTTGCTGTGCCCTGGCTGGGCGGTGCTGGCGACAACGCCATGACCAACGCCCTGCTGTGGCCCGAATTCGAGGCCCACTGGCCATTGACCACCACTCCGGACGGCACCTCGACCCAGGCGATGCCGTGGCAGGGGTTACCTTTGATCAACACCCTGATCCTGCTCAGTTCGTCGATCACCATCCATCTGGCTCATGTGGGGCTGGAACAGGGGCGGCGCTGGCAGCTCAACCTGCTGTTGCTGGCCACGGTGGTGCTGGGGTCGACCTTTGTCTGGCTACAGGGGGTGGAGTATCTCCATGCCTATCAAGAGCTGGGGCTGCGCCTTGATTCCGGCATCTATGGCAACACCTTTTTTCTGCTCACCGGCTTTCACGGCCTGCATGTCACCCTCGGCACCCTGATCCTGGCGGTGCTGTGGCTAAGGGTGGTGCGCGGCCATTTCACCCCCCACAGCCATTTCGCCTTCCAGGCTGGCAGCTGGTACTGGCACTTTGTCGATGTGGTCTGGCTCTGCCTGTTTGTCTTCGTCTACATCCTGTAACCGATCAGTAAGGGCGAGGGTTGGGGCTAATGACACCGCTAGCCAGCAGCAGGATCAGCAACAGCACCACTAGAGCGGACAGCGCCACTCGCCAACCCAGGGCGCGGGTCATCGACGGCGGTGGCTGCTCAGGGTGCTGCTGCGCCGGCGGGCGCACCATCAGCAGCAGCGCTCGGCCCAGGCTGACGATAATCAACAGCAGCAACAGTACCAGCAACACTTTGATGACCACGGCCATGGTGGGGCAGGCTCCTTGGGCCTGGTGCGGGGGCAGGCTATGAGCATGGTCAGTCTCGGCCGTTCGCGCCAGTGGTGCTGGGGGCACTGGCAGCTGGTGATCAATCCGCTGGCGGCGGTTGCCGGGCTGTTGTTGTTGCTGTTGCTGGTCCAGCTCGGGCTGTGGCAACTGCGCCGGGCTGAGGCCAAAGAAGCCTTGCTGGCTGCCAGTGAGCGCAGGGCGGATGCAGCCCCTCCGGCCCTGTCGACCCTGTCTCAACGTCAGCAGGCGGTGGGGGCTGAGGTGCGACTCAATGGCCGGTTGCTGGCCGAGCGTGCCCTGCTGCTCGATAACCATAGCTGGCAGGGGCGCGCTGGCTATCAGCTGGTGGTACCCGTGCTGCCGGATGATGGTAGTGCGCCGTTGCTGGTGAACTTGGGCTGGCTGGCCGCAGGCGACCGCCAGCAGCCGCCTGTGCTGCCGGATCTGGCGGGGCAGTGGCAGCTGCGGGGGCGGCTGCGCGATCTGCAGCATCAGCCGCTGTTGCTGAAGCAGACCCCGCCCGAGCCGCTGGGGGCGATGCTGCGGGTGCAACGGCTGGAGCTGGCGGCGCTGGCTCATTGGCTGCCGGCTGGCACCAGCCCGCATCTGTTATTGCTGGCACCTGACCAGCCACCGTTGCTGCCGCGCCACTGGCCGCTCACCGTGATCTCGCCTGCCAAGCATCGCGGCTATGCGCTGCAGTGGCTGGCCATGGCCATGGCGCTGCTGGTGCTGCTGGTTGCTGTTGCCTTTAAACGCCAGCCGGCGGCACTTTCACCGGCCATTACCAACGCTGACGAGGTCAAACCATGAGTGCTGCTCCGGCTATTGCCGCTAGTCCCGCTGCCAGCGGTAAAGGCCCGTTACTGCTGCTGCTGGCGTTGTTCGTGGCGCCCTTGGCCGCGGCCTGGCTGGTGCTGCAGCTGGGCTGGTATCAGCCTGCGGCCACCAATAAGGGGGCGCTGTTGCCAGCAGGGCTAACCCTGGCCAGCCAGGGAGCCGGTGAGGCCTCGGGCCAGTGGCTGCTGGTGATACGGCTGGAGGCGCCCTGCGATCCTGGCTGCCGCCAGCAGCTGGGGTTGCTGGCCAATGGCTGGCAAACGCTGGGGCGCGAGCAGGGCAGGGTGGCGATAAGGCTGCTGGGCATGAGTCCCTGGCAGGCAAACGGGCCCAGCAGCCTGCCCATCCAGCCGCAGGCGGTGGCGCCTGAGGCCATTGGCTGGTTTGACAACAGTCTGCTGGTGGCCGATCCCATGGGTAATCTGGTGCTGCGCTATCCCCTCGACCAAGGCTTGCAGCCGGCGTTGCGGTTGGCGCTGCAGGATCTGCGCAAGCTGCTCAAGCAGTCCAAGATCGGTTAGGAGGTAACGGATGCGCAGCCTGACCCTGCTGTCACTACTGCTCTGTTTGTTGGTGATCGGGCTGGGCGCCTATACCCGGCTGACCGATGCCGGGCTGGGCTGCCCCGACTGGCCTGGTTGCTATGGCCACTGGACGGTACCAGCGCCAGAGCAGGCGGCCGCCCGTTTTCCCGAGCAACCGCTGGAACAGCACAAGGCCTGGAACGAGATGATCCATCGCTATCTGGCCGGCGCCCTTGGCCTGTTGATCGCCCTGCTGGCGGCGTTTGGCTGGCGTCGTGGTGGCGGTCTGCGCTGGCTCACCACCGCCTTGCTGGTGCTGGTGAGCGGCCAGGCGCTGTTGGGGATGCTGACCGTGACCCTGATGTTGATGCCACTCGTGGTGGTTGCTCATCTGCTCGGTGGTTTTGCCACCCTCTGCCTGTTGCTGCTGCTCTACTGGCAGTTACGCCGGGTGGAGGGCCAGCCGCTATTGGCGCCGCCATCGCCGTTGGCAGGGCGGTTGCGGCCACTGGCGGCAGCCGGAGTGGTGGTGGTGCAGGTGATGCTGGGTGGCTGGACTTCGGCTAACTACGCGGCACTGGTTTGCCATCAGTTGCCGCTGTGTGAGCCAGGCTGGCAGCAGCAGTTTGATGTCAGCGCCTTCAACCCTTACCAACCCGGCCATGCCAGTTACCAGTACGGCGTGCTCGATCACCCCCAGCGCATCACCATCCATGTCAGCCATCGTATCGGTGCCATGGCGGTAACGCTGGTGCTGGCGCTGCTGATCCTGCAGCTGTGGCGCTGGCAGCGGCCTTTGGCACTGCTGCTGGGCGCGGCCTTGAGCGTGCAGCTGGCGCTTGGGCTGGCTAATGTGTTGCTGGTGTTGCCGTTGGCGGTGGCCGTTGGCCACAACCTCGGGGCAGTGTGGCTACTGGCCACCCTGGTGCTGATCAATTTGTGGCTGTGGTCTGGCACTACGGCTGTTGTTGCAACAAGGGGGAGCGATGAACAGAGCTCAAACCATCAGCCACTGGCTGCACAGCCTTAATCTGCCGCTGGTGGTGGATGGCCACTGGCGCGACTACTACCAGCTGACCAAACCCAAAGTGGTGGCCCTGCTGCTGCTGACTGCACTGGTGGGAGCAGCACTGGCGGTGCCGGGCTGGCCAGCGCCGCTGTTGCTGCTCGCGGCCCTCACGGGGATCGGTTTGATGGCGGCGGGCGCAGCCGCCTTCAACCATCTGCTGGATCGCGACATTGACCGCCAGATGGCCCGCACCCGTGGCCGACCGTTGGTGCGCGGGCGGGTGGCCACGCCTCATGCGGCGCTCTTTGCCAGCAGCTTGGCGCTGGCTGGCTTTGGTGTGTTGGCGCTGTGGGTCAACAGCCTGACCGCCATCCTCACCGCCATCAGTCTGGTTGGCTATGCCCTGATCTATACCCGCTGGCTGAAGCCGGCCACTCCTCAGAATATCGTTATTGGTGGTTTGGCCGGTGCTGCTCCGCCGCTCTTGGGGTGGACGGCGATGACTGGAACCATCAGCGCCGAAGGCTTGCTGCTGGTGATGATCGTCTTTACCTGGACGCCGCCCCATTTCTGGGCGTTGGCGATCCACAGACGCGATGACTATGCCCGCGCCGGGGTGCCGATGCTGCCGGTCACCCATGGCCTGGCCTTCACCAAAACCTGTGTGTTGCTCTACACCCTGCTGCTGGCGCTCATCTGCCTGCTGCCCTACCTGATCGGCATGAGCGGGCTGCTCTATCTGCTCGCCGCCTGCCTGCTCAACCTGCGTTTTATCTACCACAGCTGGCGGCTCAAACGGGGTCAGGGTGCCGACCACGCCATGACCACCTTTCGCTTTTCCATCGTCCACCTGCTGTTGCTGTTTGCGGCGCTGCTGGTGGATCACTACCTGCGGCTGCTGTAGCCGATGGTCCGCATCTGGCCATTTGTTGCGTTGTTGTTGGCGGCCGCTGCCGGTGTTGCCCTAGGCATTGGCGGCTACCGTCAGC